>JAAZZZ010000186.1:241-1626 GCA_014238985.1 Gammaproteobacteria bacterium | reverse complement strand
GTGGTTTTTGTGGTGTTCAAACAGGAAGACCCGATACCGTGGATTGGGCAGAGCCAGAAAAAGTTGCACGCTCCATCAAGATTATGAGTATCAAGCATGCTGTTATTACATCTGTTGACCGTGACGATTTGCCAGACCAAGGCACCATCATTTGGACCGAAACCGTAAAGGCCATTCGCAGAATGAACCCCAACACCACGCTTGAAACCTTAATCCCCGATTTTCAGGGCAGAGAAGACTTACTAGACCGTATTGTTGAAGTTGCCCCCGAAGTGGTGTCACACAACATGGAAACCGTGCGTAGGCTTACGCGTGAAGTGCGCATTCAAGCAAAATACGACAGAAGCCTAGAGGCACTCAAGTATCTTAAAGATCAAGGCGTACACCGCACAAAATCTGGATTGATGCTAGGTCTTGGTGAAACTGAAGAAGAGGTCATTGCTTCAATGGAAGATTTACGCAATGCTAAAGTAGACATCATTACCCTTGGGCAATATTTGCAACCGTCCAAAAAACATCTGCCTGTTGCTCATTTTATCACTCCAGAGCAATTCAAAAAATACGAGGTGTTGGGCAAAGAAATGGGCTTCCGCCATGTGGAAAGTGGGGCGCTCGTACGCTCTTCGTACAAAGCGCATAAACACATTCAATAATTAATTGTCAATTGCCGATTGGACCAAGTCAAGAAAGGCTTGTTCGTTGTCCAAGAACCTAACCCCTACTCCAATGGTATGGCACTGCTCAAGCGCAGAAGAAGCCAAGCGCACGGCATCTTTTTCGGTCGTTAGAATGGGCTGCTGCATCGCTTTTATGGATGCAATTTCTTTTTCGTTAAAATCATGATGGTCTGGATAAGACATATGCGTAAAGTCAGCACCTTGACGCTTTAAGAAATCAACCAAAGGTTTTGGGTTGGCAATTCCTGTGATAAGCACAAAAGGGTTCTTGACAAAATCTTTTAATGGTAATGTGTTTGATCCTCGTACATGGGTTTCATATGCAAGTGTAGTAAAGAACAAAGCTTGATGGGGCAACAGACCCAAGCGTACCCTAAACTGTGCGCTGCTTTCCGCATCAATAGTTTCGGGACATTTGGTTACCACCACAATATCGGCATCTCTTGCTGCGGCCGCTGGCTC
The DNA here is from genome assembly GCA_014238985.1 of Gammaproteobacteria bacterium. GTDB lineage: Bacteria > Pseudomonadota > Gammaproteobacteria > Comchoanobacterales > Comchoanobacteraceae > UBA729. The sequence continues at coordinate 487 of JAAZZZ010000186.1, read as the reverse complement.
TCTAAGGCTACCTACAGGAAGCAAGACATCGTCAAACCAAGGTTTTTGGAAGGTAGTCAACACTATTTTAAAAGTGGACTGCAGGGCCAAATGCTGTAAGGCGTCATCTAAAAAAATGGCTTCTAGTACGGGTTTTTGCTGAAGCATTTGAACAATTCCCTTAGGTCGGTTTTCACAAACAGCCACAAATACCACTGGATGCTTTTGCGCCAACATGAGGGGCTCATCTCCCACCTCAGACGAAGA
>JAAZZZ010000186.1:0-231 GCA_014238985.1 Gammaproteobacteria bacterium | reverse complement strand
CGTTTTTCCTGTGCCTCCAGTAGCAAGATTACCAACCACAATTGTAGGAATTGGTGCCACATAGCGTGAAATAACACCATTAGCATACAGCTTTTTACGAAGCAAAACGGCTCCGGCAAATAAAATTTGAAAGGGAAACAATGCTTTTCTCCAAATTGCCATAAAAACAAAAGTAGAACTTTTATCTTTGGAACGATGACGGTACGCGAAATAACATCTTGTTTAGAAACA
>JAAZZZ010000185.1 GCA_014238985.1 Gammaproteobacteria bacterium | reverse complement strand
ATCTTCCCAGGAGGAGCCTATTGTTGTTCAAGCATCGAAAGATAATTTTCCAGCGGCCGCTTCACTTACAGGCGGAGGGTCCTCTGCAGCCAGGTCAAGTGAGCATAGCGTGACGCATCAAGAGACGACAAGTAGGGGCAGTCAGGTAGCGTCTTCAGTCAGAGCAAAAGAGGGCGTTGCGAACCAAAAAGACAGATCAGATCATGTGTCTTGTCCTCCTCGTGCCTTAGGAGGCTAAATGTGCTTTAAGTGCGCATCCAGTCGCGCTGTGTGTGATTTTGATCAGGGCTTCAGTGGTTGCTTGCGCCAGAACCTGCCTGCTGGCTTGCCCACTTTTCAATTAGAAAACTTAGGCTTTTTTAGGTTTGAATAATAGAGAAGATATATCGCTGATATGTTTGAGTATTAAGCTTTTGTTAAGGTTTATAGTTTATAATAGATATTATGTAATGTTAAGAGCATGAAAAAATGCGTCATACTGAAAAAAAACCTATAGAGGGCTTAAAAGGATTAGACATTTCAAAATGGAGCGGCAGCGCTCTTTTAGGTTCAGGCACGGCTGGAAAGGTGTACAAAGTTCCAATTCGATCTGAAGATGATTTATATCATCTGATGCTTGGATCAGGAAATGATCGTAGTGTTCTTTTGTTTGGACTCTCAGTGCTTTTTTGGGTCGCAGGTACAACGGGTCTCGCATTATTAACGATGAATTTTTTAAGTGTCGTATGTGGTTGTGTGGGCGGATGCTGTGCGATAAAATTTATTACAAAAAGTGTAGAGTATTACCATTTTAGACGTGAAGTTTCTGAAAGCACAGAAGCGATGAAAGCACAGGCCCACAGTGTTTTCGAGACCTTGGAAAAGAGGGCCTTACCATATGTTATCGTCAAAGTGATCAAAGAAGAGTGGAGTGCTCGGGTAGAAATAGATATGGCTACAGCCGTCACGGATCGTTTGACAATGGTAGAAGATCTAACTGGATGTAAGATGATCAGCGCCTATCGCGGTTCTTCGAGTGATTGGTCTCGCCTTGTATTCATGCCAGCAGGTGATGATGTTTTGGATTTAGAGACGTATTTAAGAAGAGGGGAGGCTCAAAGTGCGGACCAGTTGAAAGAAAAAATGTCTCTTGCACGTGATTTAGTTGAGGTGGTTGCGCAGTTTCATGATAAAGATCTCGCTCTTCTAGATATAAAATCTCAGAACTTATTAGTCAATCAAGGGTTAGTCAATCAAGGGGATGTTAAGGCTCATCATGTGAGTTCTGAATCGCGTCTTAAAACATCCCTCATAATTGGCCTAGCTTGCAATGTTTTCTTATTGTTTTCTATTGTGGAGGCATTGATAGCCTCAAATTTATCAATTGCAGCAGTAATAAGTATTGCAGGTGGTGTTTTTTTAGCAAGCATGACCGTGTTTGCTCTAATAGGCCTTTGTCTTGATTGGAAAGATCAAAAAAAAGCAGATGAGGCAGAAAGTATAAAAGAAACCGGGCGCAGTAACAATCCGAGCAGAGAGGGTCGATTAGCCCATTTAAAGGCGATTGACCTTGGTCTGGGTGCAAAGCTTGTTTCTGGTGCATCAGCTCAGATCATAAGACCTGGTACCCCAATATATGGGCCTCCTGAAAATG
>JAAZZZ010000184.1 GCA_014238985.1 Gammaproteobacteria bacterium | reverse complement strand
CAACATTAAGCAGTGCTTTTTTTGAATCAAGTGATGGTGTAAAATTATGCTCTGGATTTTCTGACGGAAGTGTCTTTTGATGCTTTTGTTGTGCTGGTTGCCCATATCTTAAATGCCTCTCCAAGCTGTGGTTGTCCTACCGGCTCAACATACTGATGACTTCGCGCCATGAAGGCTCTACTGCGGCCAGCACAACAGCGTCTTCTGACACCATCTTGACTCGAAGGTAATTGCGCCGACCCCATCACATGATACGAACCACCCAACCAAGACTTCACTTCATTCCCAAGAACACTGCGAGCCAATTTGTTAATTTTATCAGTTGCACCCTCATCCTCATCAAAATCCTTATCCTGTTTACAATATAATGTAATGCCTTTAGCGATGATGCCGAGTAAAATTGGCACTATCATAAAAGCTGCAAGTACAGTCACACCAATTCCGCCTAACACAGAAGTCACGCCTATTCCACTGAATAGACCACTGAAATAAAATCCTGGATACAGCAGTATCGCTGTAAAAGAAATCAAAATGATGAAAAGTAGGTTTTTAGCAGAAGAATAAGATCTGATATTAATCCCAAGGAACCGGACCGATTTAAATGGAGCACGAAAAAAGGGATGATGCTCCGCTTGATAGCTAAACATGCGAAACTTCTTTGGATTGACAAAACGTGGCACAAACTCGCTGAAAAGCATAATGCGAAAAGCATCATAAACCGGGTAACTTATCTTTTTGACTATCGCACAACAGATCACAATGCCGGCTATACAACCGCCGAATATAAGGCAATGCAGAAGCGGCATCGCTACTATGCTCACCCATAATGATGAAAATCCAGAACCATTCGCTAAAACGGCAAGCCCACTCCCACTCCACAATGCACTTATCAACAACATAGCAAAAATATACTTGAAAACTTTTTCTTTCTCAATAGTAAAACCCTTGCCGATTACAAACGCGATACACTGTATCAAGATGAGCGAAGAGAATATACATAGCCCCATTGAAACAGAAAATGTGATGGTGGCAGCCAGCTGTGTGGCTGTTAAAAATGCTAGAGGTGCAGCTAGGAAAGTGCCTGTGCCTGTTAGAAGGCCAGAATAAACAAACATTCCGAGAGCGCCCAAAACAGCACTCAACAGCACAATCCCGAAAAACATCGCTAGCAAACGTTTCATCTCTGAAGACACGTAACTCATGCTCCCTTATTTATAACAGTCAATCTTACCTTTTCACACATTAATACGTATGAGTGAGCGATTAAACAGCTGCTATTCTAAAACAAAAACCTTAAAGAAACCTTAAGAGTTTTTAAACATATATTTTTTATTCAATGTGACTTCGATTCACATGTATCGCATCACACACATAATCCTTTTAAAGACAACACAATAACGCTATTATGCTCTCGATAACATCGACCTTACAGGGCAGCATGGACACTCATTACGATCCCAAACACATTGAACCTAACTGTCTCAAACATTGGGCTGATACAACAGTGGGGACCCCCACCGGACAGGGTGACCCTTATTGCATCATGCTGCCACCGCCTAATATCACAGGCAGTTTGCATATGGGCCATGGCTTTCAATTGACCTTGATGGATATCCTCATTCGATACCATCGTATGCAAGGTCGAAACGCCCT
>JAAZZZ010000183.1 GCA_014238985.1 Gammaproteobacteria bacterium | reverse complement strand
ATAGAGGATGTTTTTTCGATATCAGGACGAGGGACAGTGGTCACAGGGCGAATTGAGCAAGGCGTGGTGCATGTAGGTGATGAGCTTGAAATTGTAGGGATCAAAGATACAGAAAAGACGACCTGCACAGGCGTAGAGATGTTTAGGAAGCTGCTAGATGAAGGGCAAGCAGGAGACAATGTAGGTGTGTTATTGAGAGGGACGAAGAGAGAAGAGGTGGAGAGAGGTCAGGTATTGACGAAGCCCGGTGCGATCACGCCACACAAGAGTTTTGAGGCAGAGGTGTATATTTTATCGAAAGCAGAAGGCGGGCGACATACGGCGTTTTTCAAAGGATACAGGCCTCAGTTTTATTTTAGGACAACTGATGTGACAGGTGAAGTTATTTTGCCGGAAGGGGTAGAGATGGTCATGCCAGGAGATAACATCAAGATGACGGTGCATTTAATCGTGCCGATTGCGATGGTAGAAGGTTTAAGATTTGCGATACGAGAGGGTGGTCGAACCGTGGGCGCAGGTGTCGTCACTAAGATTGTTGAGTAAAGGAGCGCATCATGGCATCAGTAGCTAATCAACAACAGAAGGGCATGCGCATTCGTATTCGATTAAAGGCGTTTGACCACGTGTTGATTGATAGAGCAACGCAAGAGATTGTCTTGACAGTTAAGCGTATTGGCGGCCGAATTCGTGGCCCAATTCCTTTGCCAACTTCAATTGAACGTTTTACTGTGCTGATTTCTCCGCATGTCAATAAAGACGCGCGTGATCAGTATGAAATTCGCACACACAGTCGTTTGATTGATATTGTGGAGCCTGATTCAGAAACAGTTGATGCGTTGATGAAATTGAATTTAGCTTCAGGTGTTGATATTCAAATTAGTGTTGATGGTTTATAAAGGTAGGTAAGATCGTGACTTTAGGTCTATGGGGTAAAAAGATAGGTAATACTCAAGTGTTTGATGCTGGAGAAGTGCATCATATTGTGATTGTTCGAGTAGCGCCTATGGATGTGATTGGTCTTCGACAAGAAGGCAAGCATACATTGATGCAAGTTGCTTATGGTGATAATGTCCGCGCTAATAAAGCAATGAGTGGGCATTTTAAATCTGCTGGAGTTAAACCTAGACGCCATATAGTTGAGTTTTCAATTGACGAATCTTTAGCTAAGCGACATCCAGTGGGCACTCAGATTTCGGTACAAGCGCTTGAAGGGGTGACAGCTGTCGATGTTTTAGGGGTCACTAAAGGGCATGGATTTACTGGCCCGGTTAAGCGTCATGGCTTTTCAATGCAACCTGCAACACATGGTAATTCATTATCACATCGGGCACATGGTTCTACAGGACAGTGTCAGGATCCAGGGCGTGTGTTTAAAGGTAAAAAAATGGCTGGACAGCACGGCGCCACACGTAGAACAATTCAAAATCTGAGTGTTCATAAAGTTGATATAAATGAAGATTTGGTATGGATTCAAGGTGCAATACCAGGACCTGTAGGGGGTTATGTCCTCATGACGCCTTCGTTTAAAAAACACCAATCTTTAGCCGCGCCAATCGAGGTAATATCAGATGATGAGGTCTCAAAAGGCATTGAAATAGATGCTTCGCAGCCTGCTGCAGATGAGAAAGTAAAAGAAGACACTGAAGCAGCAGCACCTCAGCCCGCTACAGA
>JAAZZZ010000182.1 GCA_014238985.1 Gammaproteobacteria bacterium | reverse complement strand
CGTTGATTAAGCTATGAATCAGTGCAAGCTGAATCTTTTTGGATACCTCTGTTGTTTGTAAAATTCTTTCGAGTAATATTGTCAATGCTTCAATATTTTCTGTTGGTGCAAAGTCTGTATGATAAGTGAGCACGCCATCTTGGCCGCCAATTTGATAGGGAAGGGTGTGAATTGGTCTTAATTCGCTAAATGAATCAACAGGTTCTGCTAAGTCTCTTTCGAATATCTTTAAGCTTTGCAGAAAGCATTTTCCCGCATGCATTGAGTCCAATCGCAGGCCGCCCAGTACGGTAGATTGTATTTCGTGTTCAGCAGATGAATGAACGTGCAAAGATGCTAGCTCGGTGAACATCTGGGTGGCTAATCTCTGTTGAAAATCATCGAGGCCTAGATCATATGATATTTGTAGTGTTCTAAGTTGCTGTTTTATTGCGTCTATTGCGTCATATTGATTTTTAATTGCTTCTGTTGAATCGTTTAATGTCAGTTTTGTTAAGTTTTCACGTTGCGTCCCAAGATCGGATAAAATGCTCTCTAACCCTTCGATGACATCGACCAATGCTTGATTGATGATGCTGTCAGAACCGGCTGTATCCTCTGACTCTGCTTCAGGTTCTGGCTCGGCTGCCCCCGATGCGCGCTTTTGTGTCAGTGTTGTATGAAGACATATTTGTGCTTGTTTGATTTGAGTTAAGCGCTCTGTAAGGGTATCTAATTGTTGAATTGATTGTTCTTTATCTTGATTAAATTTATCTTGATTAAATTTTTGTTGTGTTCGAACCGTATGACCACGCGCGTGACGCTGTATTACTGTTGCTGCTGCTTCTTGATCTGGAGCTTCTGCTGCTTTTTGATCTGGAGCTTCTGCTGCTTCTGGATCTGGAGACTGAATGCTTGTTGATGCAGAATCTGGCGATTCTGCATCAGATCGATGTTTCATGAGCTGTGAGAGAGAGGCTTGGTAGTCCCGTAAAGGATCAGTATAATCCTCAATCACGAAGACTTTTTGGGATTCATCTTCTGAATCTTTAGGGCTTAATGAAACCCTATAACCTCTGTCATCAAGGTGCAGGTGTTTATTAACTATGCGCTCATCCAAACAATGCTCATGCGCCAGTAAGCTCATGGTCAGCATTTTGAGATACAGTGAATCTTTTTGACAAGCTTCATCTTGCACGACTGTGTCTACATACAGTTCTAATTGTTGTAGGCATTGAGCGTAGTCTATCTGGCTTAGATCATCTTGAGTGAGCATTGTACACAGTGCATCAAATTGTGCTGCCATGGGTGCTGCTGCGTCTGCTTCATCGGGTGCTGCAGGTGCGCCAGGCATCGCTGCTGTCGTTTGGGCTAAAGCCTCGTTTAAAGCCTCGTTTAAAGCATTGAGAGATGCTGTGTAGGTGGTGAACAAGCTGGAGCAGGTCTCGTTTAACTTTGCAGGCAGATCCGTCTCATTTGGTATCTCCGCTTGCATACTTTCCAGGCTTTCTAATGTCGCTGGTTGTGTTAAGTTTTGCTCGTGTTTTTCAAGGATATCCTTGAGGACCTGCTCTGGAGAGAACAGAGTTACGAATGCCCCTTGATTTTTCAACAGTTCCGCTTTGAGGGTCTCTAATGCTTGTATTGATGCATCTTTCGCGCTACGAACTGTTGCTGCAGTCTGAAATTGAGCCTGAAGGCTTGCTGCTTTAGTTGGATTGGAGGTGTT
>JAAZZZ010000181.1 GCA_014238985.1 Gammaproteobacteria bacterium | reverse complement strand
CATGTCGAGCAGGCAGCGCCACTCGTAAAAATGTGCTGTAACATTGTAAATGCAAACAATAGCACTTACGAAGGAGCAATCGCCGCTTAAACGGCCTTTTGCTTCCCATTGACAGTTGGTTGCTTGCCGCTGATTGAGTCTTCGGACGTTCAATGGTTACCCCAGACAAGATCGCTCAAATAAATGCCTAGCGTTGTTTGAGTTAAACACTTAGCTGGAATCGCATCACATAGCCATGCCCGTAAGGTCGTGTGATGTTAAACAAAGAACGTGGCTAAGCATGTAGAGCAGACGGTAGATCCTTGACGGACGCGGGTTCAACTCCCGCCGCCTCCACCACTTTATGAGCTCATCTAAGATGAGCTCAGCCCTTACCTCATCATAAGCAGGCACTCTGACGTTTGATCATCAAGACCTCATCGATCAAGCATATTGAGTGGCTATATCTATTTTTGAGTATCGACAGCAATTGGGCCGAAGCCTGTTTTAGGATCTATGAGACGATGCACAGGCCCTGCAAAAGGCATCAACGTAACTTCAGCTGTGAATCCAACCGTTCCGCCGTAAAGATGCCCCGAAATTCCCTGGAACATTGGATCTGTCAGCGCTGCATGCGCATGTATTACGTATTGCTTATCGTACAATGCAATATTTCCGTTCAAACTCACCAACTCATAATAGCCATTCAATGCTTTGACCATATAGTTGCCCTTGAGTTCGGCATTTAAGATTTTAGGGTCAATCATTTGAACACCTGGATTTTTAGCATAATATGCTAATTTTGGATCAAACAACTGGCCCAATCCACTGAACGATGCACCCTTTAATTTTGCATCTTGTGCACATTGCGTGATACTTTTGAGTAGATCATCCCCTCGTTTTAAAACCAGTATAAATGGTCTTAAGGTTTGGGCGACTTTTTTACAAGACACTTTATTGACGACAATGACAGGCGCTTCAGCATAAGATGGTGCTGGCAAAGCCTGAGCAATCATAGACAGCACCACTAAAAGCCCTGCCATCATCTTGAAGGTTGTTTTCATGCTTCAATCCTCAAACCATGAGTCGGAATCAACATAAGATACAATCTCAAAACATCAAAAACAAATCAATGACATCACTGCCATCTTTACAGTAAACACATACAGTCATACAGCCCTTAATCACCTTTCATTTGATTTCAAGATCATGAGATCAAGCCCTCTATTCAACCAAAATCTTTGTAAAATGTGCATTTAATTGATAACCTGCAAGGATCCTTCATCAAAGTATCTGATATGAATAGTCTGTTTGATCACATCTGTAATGCGCTGCAGCGCATCTTTCCAAAGACGCAGTTTTCCTCAAATAACGTATCGATTTTAAAACAAGGCCACGTCGCCAATGCGCATGTCTATCACTATCATGATCAAACCACTGATTTAATCATCAAAGACTTTCATCATACCCCTCAAATCATTAAACACACATTGGGTCGCATCAGTATCGCAATTGAATATCGCACCTTAAAAACACTACAAGGCCTGCCTGGAATCACCACGCACGCTTATCGGTTAAATCCATATTCATTAGCATTTAAATTTATCCCAGGCCAAACACTCAGTCACTTAGCGCGTTCAGATAAAACACTGCCCATTGCTTTTTTTGAAGCACTTGAAAAAAGCGTCAAACACATGCATCTGAAACACAGAGTACATTTAGATCTAAGAAAT
>JAAZZZ010000180.1 GCA_014238985.1 Gammaproteobacteria bacterium | reverse complement strand
AAACCACACTCGCACGTGTCCTCTGTGATTTACAAACGCTAGACAGCGGCACCCTGCATTGGCATGACGCATCTTTACTGAAAACACGCGATATACAAATGATTTTTCAAAACCCAACTGCTGCAATGAACCCTCGTTTTTGCGTGCGTGATGTGCTCTCTGAAGGCATGATTCATCAGAAATCAAAGCTCTCTGAAACAGAACGTCTCAAGCGCATGAAACATGCATTGGCCGCTGTGAACTTGCCTGATGACTGCCTTGATCGTTTGCCGCATCAGTTCTCAGGAGGAGAACGCCAACGTCTGTGTATTGCACGTGCACTCTGCCTTAAACCACGTGTGTTAATTTTAGATGAACCCACCAGTGCGTTAGATGTATCCGTTCAAGCAGATGTCATCGCTTGCCTCAAACAACTGAAACAAGATCATTCACTCACCTATTTGCTCATCACCCATGACTTTCATGTTGTCTGTGCCATGGCAGATCGTGTGGGTGTGATGAAAGAAGGTCAGCTCGTTGAAATAGGGCCTGCCCATACCCTCCTTACTGAACCACAACATCCTTATACCCAACAGTTACTTGCTGCAGCGCATCTGCCGCGCTCGCCTGCAAATATGGAAACACAGCATGTCTCCTAATACCCCCTTGATCCTCACACACTATCATCAGGGCCCCGATGGCTTATTGGCTGAACTCAAACTTAACCGACCTCAAGCGCTCAATGCATTCAATCAATCCATGTGTGAATCGATTCAAACTCACCTGAATGCCTGGATACTCAATCCAGAGATCAAAGGCATCGTGATCTCCGGAACGGGCGAACGCGCCTTCTGTGCGGGTGGTGATGTTCGCGCGCTGTATCAGGCTTGTCTGAAAGACCCTGACACCGCCCACGCACTGCTTCGTACAGAATATCAATTAATCCATCAAATGGCGCACTGCCCTAAACCCTTGATCAGTTTTTGCCAAGGATTAACGCTTGGAGGCGGGGTGGGCACCATGATCCATGCACGCTGGCGCGTGTGTGCCCCTAATTGCCAATGGGGCATGCCTGAAGCACGCATTGGCTTTTTCCCCGATGTCGGCACAAACCATGCATTGCCTCACTATCTAGACGCACTCACCCCCTTGCTTTTACTGTCAGGCGATAGGCTCAATGCAGGCGATTTACATCACTTTGGCATCGTACATGCGGTGGTTGACTATGATCAATTTGAGCCTCTGATTCAAACATTGGCCCAAACGGATTGGCACCACACCGCCATTGAGTCCACCCTTCAACAGGCACACCATCCTTGTGCAGTCGGGCCTTGGGTAGAACAAGGCTCCAAACTACTTGAACATAGCCAAAATATTGAACTCGACATATTGCAACATGCATTGAATACAGATACAGACCCTTGGATTCAATCACTGGGTCACGCACTCTCAACGCACTCACCCACCAGCTTGGCCTTAATCTCGGCCCTATATCAAAACCACCGCCCCACTTCTTTAGCCCATTGCTTAAATATAGAGCTGGATTTAGCATGCTTTTGCCTACATCATCCTGATTTTCAAGAAGGTGTACGCGCCCATCTCATTGATAAAGACCATCAACCACACTGGCAACCTTCACAATTTTCAAAGCTTGATTTAAAGGCATTATCCGCACGTGTTGCGCATGCAGTCCAAGCTCAACGACTGACCTTCAAATCCTAATAGTGGGATTGATTTAAACAGTT
>JAAZZZ010000017.1 GCA_014238985.1 Gammaproteobacteria bacterium | reverse complement strand
CCCGAGCCCGTGCTTGTTCCAGAGCCTGCTTCTGAGCCCGTGCTTGTTCTTGAGCCTGCTTCTGAGCCCGTGCTTGTTCTTGAGCCTGTGCCTGAGCTTGTGCTGCCCGTGCTTGTTCTTGAGCCTGTGCCTGAGCTTGTGCTGCCCGAGCTTGCGCCCGTGCTTGTTCTTGAGCCTGTGCCGCTTGAGTCGCAAGTAGATTTAGATTAGATGTTGTGTGTATGTGTTTCTCAGTTGTTTGCGTGGGTGGGGGTGAGCTTGCTGGTTCTCGCTTTATTGACTGTATATAGGTGTCACATGATTTGATTTCCTTGCATGCAACATTTTTTATTTGAGAGAGCATATCCTGTGTCATTAAATCAAGAGCTGTTTCAGTTTGTGCAGACGCATCTTGAATTATTGTGTATGCCTTTTTGAATAATAAGAGTGCCTCTTGGTGTTGGGTTAGATCTATTTTCTTCAGCCATGTGTTCCAAATTCTATCTGTGGACCTGAGCGCTGCTCTGATTGATTTCAGTTCAGGTTGGGACATAAGGCCCTCAATTGTTGATTCAAGTTCACCTGCAAGATCATCGATACCTAATCTATCTCCATGTGTAGGTGTAGGTGCCCCATGCTTGTTTTCGACAGCGGTGCTAGCAGGTGAGCGCTGACCACTATTCATAACGGGCTCTTTTTGCATCTGTGTATTAGCCATAAGTTTTTTGTAATGTTCTACAAGTTCAGTAGCATCTATGCAGTCTTGTTTAAAGTGTTCGTTCTTAGGATGTGTGCAAGATAATGCTGTGAATAGTTCGACAACCACTTCACTCTTATGTTTCAAGTATTGAGCATTTTTTGAGTTAGAGGGTTGATTTCCATTATACGTCTCTTCATAGTTATACGCTAAATCATAGCATGCACAGGCCACTTGAAGGAGTTCTGCTTGATCGAACGCAGCACACAATCCAGAAGGATCAGCTCCCCTGATAGAGGCTAATATAGCTTGTATATAAGCATCTTGTTCTTGTAAATTTGGGTCTTTAAAAGAGTGTACTAGATTAGATAAATCTATGGGTGCAGCAGCTGCTGCACTGCCACCATCTGCGCTTGATGTGCGGATGCCACCTGTGGCTGCTTTTTGTTTTTGTAAGGCTAGCATGGATAACCAAGCCGATTTTTCTGCTAGCTTTTCTGGTACTGCCATACGGACTTTTGTCTGTAATATCACTCGAACCTCTTCGAGACCTTCCCTATCTTGTTGAGATGCCTCTTGGTAAGCTTGGAGAATGAGCCTTAATTGCATCTGAGCTGTCCCTTCTCTTCTGGGTGATCTAGAAGCTCTTTTAAATGCTTGAGGTGTTGTGCTTTCTTGTACAGATGCTGTTTCAGATTTTTGTATTAATCGATTGAGTGTCTCTTGTGTTGGGTTAAGTCTCAGGTATGCTACCTGTAGATATGCTTGTGCTTCATTAGATAAAGTTAATCTGTCCGCATGAATCATCGTGATGATTGCATCACTCATCATGCTGCAGCCTCTTTCCAGTGCTTTTTTTAGGTTTGTGATCAGCGGGGTATCTGCACTTATTTCGGTTGCAGACTGTAAGAGACCTTGATGTTCTTCAAAAAGACGCTGGATAGCTGCATGATAGCCACGTGCCAATTGTTTGGCCTTGTGAGTCCTGTCTACATGGGCTTGATGAACAGCTTCATACAAAGGCGTCAAGATTGTCAAAACTGCCTGTGCATGCTTTGGATGTGGTGCGGCATTTGCCTGCTGTGAGTGAGGGCCAGTAAAATTTTGGTGTGGGTTTATCGTAGTGCTTGAAGGTTCAGGTAGGCTTAGTTGTTGGGTGGTAGATGCTTGTGAGGGCTTTACTTTTTGATGATATTGCATTAAACATGCATTATATTTTGATAATGTGACTTGATAATTTGATAACGTCTGTATGATGTGGATATACGAAGTATTATTATGGTGTGCTTGAAGTTCTAAAATTGCTGCATGAATCTTCTCCAAAAACAGCCCAATGTCTTGCTGATCGCTTGTTGTAGCATATTCGATTTGGTGGAGCATTTCATCGAATACTTGATCGTAAGCAGCACACATTGTTTTGACGAGCGGTATGAGTTTCTCTACTTGGGTCTGGTTCGGATCCATTTCAAGCAGTTTCATATAAGCTGGGCCAACAGCCTGATGAATACCCTCTAAGGTTAATAGAGGTTTTAATGCTTGTGCTTTTCTTTTCATGTGAAAGATCTCCTTATCCTATATTGTGTCAGAATGCATCAGCCTGATGATGCCCCCAGAAGACCCACGTACGATGGGCTTGATCTATAGATTTGAATGTTTGAAGGTGTGATTTTGATATGCGGAGACATCTTATAGATAGATGTGTTTGAGGGTATTTTAAAGCGTCTGTTTGTGTGTTGAGCGTCCATGTGTCCCCCTCCTTTTACAATCAGTATGCATATCCAAACCTTAAGGTTTCCTTAAGAGATTATTTTTTATCATCATATTATGTTTTTTGATTCAATCAGTCGCCTCATCATGGTATGTGGTCTATGTCTTTAAATGTGCAATGGCTGTGTTGTTAATCACACGGATGTGGGGGTGCTTCAATACCCAGTTCATTCAACATGAAGGGTTGTGAAAGAAATAAAAGTGCTTGTTGCACAAAACCCAAGGTATGTCCTCGGGTTTTTTGCTGTGCGTTCAATCAGTATCATTCAATCAGAGGCTTTTTGGGGATGGAGAACCTATTGTGTTAGTTGTTGTGCTGCTGTCAGCGGCGATACTTGTATTGCCGGCGGCGCTTGCATCTGCTGCGCTTGCATCTGTGGCGCTTGCATCTGTGGCGCTTGAATCTGCTGCGCTTGCACCGGCTGTGCTTGCACCGGCGGTACTGGTGCTTGTGTTGTTGCTGTCTGCGATGTTATTGCAGTATTAATTTTTTGTTGAAGTGTTGTTAATTCACCAGTGAAAACTGTGAGTCGATGATTGCCTAAATCTTCTGAAATTTTCTCTGAGAGTGCTCTATAACACCGATTTTGGAGTTCAGTGTTTCCTATTGTGTCACGAATAAACTGAAAAATATCAGTGTTTAATCTGAGTGTGGTCTTTGTAGGAGAATACCCACGTCTTACTGTACGATTCTGGATTGCCCGCTCTAATTGATGCGGATCTTGTTTCCATGTGTTTAATATCCTTTTTCGCTCTGCCGCCGCTGCTTGGCTGACCCTTTTTCGCTCTGCCGCCGCTGCTTGGATGACCCTTTGTTTTGCTTGTTGCGCTTGTGCTTGTGCTCGCTGTTGTAATATAGATGCACTTGGGAATTGCGCTTGACGGCTTTGTAGTAGGGCTGCGTTGTGCGTCTTTCGGGTGGAGTTTTTTATTGTGTCATCATTAAGTCTCTGAGTGAGAATTTTTAAATAATTCGATTGAATAGAATGGTATACGCTTAATAGCTTTTTATTGCACTGTTGACCCTCACAGATTCGCGCTTTCAAATTATCTAAAAATGCTTCGCAGCATTGTTGCTGCATTTCGGGCTGGCTCTCGAGGTCTCTATAAATAAACACAGCAACCTCTTGATAAGTCAAAAATGCCATAGATAGTATTTTATTGGCTGGCGAATGCTTTGTGATAGCTTGGTAGAATTGATTGGGATTAAGTTGCCATGCCTGTTTGAATGTTGTGCGCGAACTCTTGTAAACCTGGCTGTGTAGTTCGGATAATGTTTGCTTAATAGTAGGGTCTTGTTGAGTTTCATGCGTTTTTTGTATTCGATATATGAGCACCTTATAATAGTGATATTTTTTATTCAGGTTTGCTGATTCCACTGGTATTGTATGAATGCTGCTCAACATAGAGGCGCAGCTGATAGAAGGGGCTGATATACTTTCTGTGACATAAAGATCGTCACAGATAAGTTGCTGATATATTGGATCTTCAAGATATTTTTTCTTGACAGTTTGGGGATCTAGTTTTACTAGCTTCACAGCTGTTACGCCTGCTGAAGCGCCTACAGCTGGTGGTGCTGCTGTTTGATGATGCTTTAATGATGAATGATGCAGATCAGGGGATCTTGATCGCTTGGCAGATGTTTCTGCGGATGATTGCGCTGCTGCTGGCATTCTTACAGCTGGTGCTGCTGTTTGATGATGCTTTAATAATGAATGATGCGAATCAGGGGATCTTGGTCGCTTGGCAGGTGTTGCTGCTGCTTGCATGCCCAGCATTGTAGATGCTGCGTCTGCCGCATCATCTACTATAGCTGGAGCTGGTATTTTTACAGCTGATGCTGCTTCTGCCGCATCATTTACTGCCATTGCTGCTGCCCCAGAATTAGTTGGGGAGTTTGTTGCTATAGCTGAAGCTGGCATTCTTACAGCTGGTGGTTCTGTTGCTGCTGCTTGCATGACCAGTATTGTAGATGCTGCTTCTGCCGCATCATCTAATACCATTGCTGCTGCCCCACCATGAGCATTTTTACTGTGATCTGCTGTCGTTGTCGCCCGAAGTGAGAGTATCATTTGTATTTCTGTGCGGATCGCCTGTAATCCGCCCACATCTATACTAGGACGTAATAGAGCTCTGACCACTCTTTGATCGAGTGCTTCGTAGCATGCCTTCTGAGTTTTTATGTCCAATTCGTCTTTTTTTAGTTCTGTAAGAATCGATGTAAACTTTTGAGTATAAGATGCCTTGTTCGTAAAGCCAGCGCCTTCTTTATCTTGATTTAATGCGGCGATTAATCCAGTCTGCGGATCATGTGGGTTTGCGTACCAGTCCTTTCTTCTCGTACGAAACTCCCCCTTATGGTTTATTTTTGGTGCTGGTGCTGGTACTGGTGCTGGTGCTGGTGCTGGTGCTGGTGCTGGTGCTGGTGCTGCTCGTGCCTGTGCTAGTTGTTTTTTGCATGTGCGCTGTTCTGTTTTGCACTCTTTGAGGTCTTGTGTGAGGTCTTGTGTGAGTTGTTGATATTGATCTGTACTTTCTGAGGTGTGAGCTTGGAGCATGCTATAAGCTTGTTCACATACTGATATTAAATGGCTTTTGTGTTTAAGATCTTCCGTGCTCGTATTGTGTGTCTGATACTGTATTTCCGCCATTTTATCCCATAGAAGATTGATTTCCCCATGCATTGTCACTATTTGACTTTCTAACAATGTGACAGATGCTTCGTTGAGTATTGCGACATTGAATGTTTTCAATTTTTCTAAGTGAGAAGCGTCTAAGTGAGAAGCGTCCTGAGTATAGTGGTGTATAGATTCGCAGAAATATTGAGTCGCCAATTGAGCACATTGCGTAGGTATATCGCCTTGATCTAAAGGCTTGTTCAGTATCACTAGTTTAAAATATGCTTCTGCAAGCAAGTTCCAGGCAGTCAATGTGTTAGCTGATTCTGGTTTGTTTAGGTTTATGTAGTACGTATGACATAATTGTGCGCATTCTGTAACCTTTGTAGATAATTCTGCCAAGCTTGTTGTTGATTTTGATTGAATTTTTTGAATGAGCGCGTTGATCTGCTGTTCGAGTGAATCGATCGTGTCGGCCTGAGTTGGAGGTGAGCTTGGTGGTGATGAAGCCTGAGGGGCAGCAGCTGTGACTGTTAAGCGCCGTGCTCGATCAGGGGCAGTAAAATCTTGTCTGGTTAGTGGGGGCATTTCAACCATGCTGGAGCATGCATTATATTGTTTAAGCATGGTGTCAAAATGAGTCGGATCAGTCGGATGAATGTGTAAATTAAGTTGTTGAATGGCTAATTGAATTTCAGAGAGGCAGGCGCGTAGGGTGTCTTGTTCCTTGGGTGAATATGTACTTTGCGTTAAGGGTTGGAGTGCTTCTGTATATGCTTGAAATAATATATTGCTTGAGCCCCCTTTTTTCTCAGCTGCAGCCTTATATGTTTTGTTCCATTGATGCAACACGTGAGTCGTCATCAAGGTGTAGTGTGGCTCCATATTAGGATGTGAGAATTTTGTTGAGTCGTCATATATAGACATGTGAAGTTCCTGTATGTTGACAATAACTCAATGTTTAAAATAAATATTAATTGTACTGTACAGGATTTTTATTAAAGAAACCTTAAGGAAACCTTAAGGCGATAGAATTTTTCATTAGATCATCGTCATCTATGCTGAATATCACAGCATGAGCCGCTTTTAGAGCACCCTCAGCCTGATAACTTAAGGCCGAGGGGGGTATTATGTGTTAAATAGTTTAATTAAGCAGTCCAATTTTCCGCAATGCCAATGCCATTAGCATGATCAGAGAGCATAAAAGCGGCTGTATCCGTCAACTCGCTTTCGAATAGATCTATCATGTCTAAGTGATGTGTTTCATTCATAGAATTCATTGTTTTCTCCTTATTATTATGGTTGTTATATTAATATGATAGCGCATGATTCTTAACATTATATTAAATGTATGCAATTTTTTAAAAATATTTGGATACTGCAACTGAAGTGTGTTTTTTTGTTGTAATTCAGCCATTTAGGTTGGCGTTTTTTTGGCTTGATAGATGAAATTTTAAAATAAAGCTTCGATTTCTTCTGATACTGTTCGAGCGGTATGTTCGACTTTGACAGGATCTTGGCCTTCAACAAATACGCGAACCAGCGGTTCGGTGCCAGAGTTTCGAATGAGAATACGCCCACTTTTGCCTAATTGTTCTAATGCATCTGTTTTGATTTTGGACAAGTTGGGTTGTGTGTCCAGAGAAAAATCAGTGGGGCGTGTGAGGTTAATCAAAGCCTGAGGTAATTTAGGTAAGGTGGCCGTGAGTGCGTGTAGGCTGGAATCTTGATTGACCATTGCGTTGAGTACTTGCAGGGCAGCGATGATGCCATCTCCTGAGAGGGTTTGATTGAGGTCAATCAAATGTCCTGAAGGTTCACCGCCTAATTGCCAGCCATTATGCTTGAGTTGAGCCATGACATGTCGATCACCCACAGCAACGCGCTCAAAGGGCACTTTTAAATTTTTAAATACGGATTCAAGCGCACCATTGGTCATATGTGTGCCCACTACACCACCTTTTAATTCTCCTTGACGGTGTAAGTCTTGTGCAATGAGGTAGAGTAGATGATCACCATCGCAGACTTGACCGGTATGGTCTACCATGATCACGCGATCACCGTCGCCATCAAAGGCAATGCCACAATCAGCTTGTTCAGATAAAACGGTTTGAGCAAGTTGTTGAGGATACAGTGCGCCACATTTTTGATTGATATTAAACCCATTCGGCTCAGCATGTTGGACCGTGACGGTGGCGCCGAGTTCTTTAAAGACACACGGTGCAATCAGGTATGTGGCGCCGTGCGCACAATCCAGCACAATATGGAGTCCACTTAAGGCCGTATCAGGTCCATTAAAACGACTTTTACACCGTTCAATATAGCGTGCAGGTGCACTTAAAAATCGACGTGCTCGACCGATCAAAGGCGAGGGGACAACGGTGAGGGTTTGTGTATATTGTTTTGAAATGGCTTGTTCAAATGCATCGTCTATTTTCGACCCAGATGCATCAAAGATTTTAATGCCATTGTCTGTAAAAGGGTTGTGAGAGGCTGAAATCACAATACCTGCAGCCGCACGTAATGTTCGAGTGAGGTAGGCAATGGCCGGTGTGGGCATGGGGCCGAGTAGGCCAATATTCATGCCAGCTGCAGCAAGCCCTGCCTGTAAAGCAGATTCTAACATATAGCCTGAAATGCGCGTGTCTTTTCCGATGAGTACTTGTTTGTCTGGATGTTGTTGATACAGAAGGGTGCCCAGTGCCCATCCGAGTTTAAGCATGGATTCAGGGTTGATGAGATCTCCACCGACAGGCCCACGGATACCATCAGTTCCAAAGAGCGACTTATCCATTGGCATACTCGGGTTGAGGTTGATACGCCTGCATGATCGCTAAAGCATGTTGTGCCCATGCAACATCATGGGTTCGAATAAAGGTTGCACCATTTAGATAGGCAAGGCCAGCCGCCATTGTGCTGCCGATACCACGTGCATCGTGTGTGTCTTGTGTGCCAAGTGCATCGCCAATACAGTGTTTTCGCGATAAACCGACCAAAATAGGGCGGTTAAAGCAGCGTAATTCAGACAGGTTGCGCAGTAAGGCCCAGTTGTGTTGAACTGTTTTTCCAAAACCAAAACCTGGGTCAATGATCAAGCGTGAAAGGTCTATGCCTTGTTGGGCACAGCGGGTGAGGCGTTCTGTAAAAAAATCTTTAACGGCATCGATGACGTTATCTTGAGGGTATTTGGGATTGTCTTGCATGGTTTAAGGGGTGCCGTTCATGTGCATGAGACATACGGCCGTTTGAGTGCGCTCGATCTGTGTGAGGGCTTGGGGCGTGTGTAGGGCTGTGATGTCGTTGATCAGATCAACGCCTGCGTCTATGGCTGCTTGCATGACTTCTGGATGATAGGTATCAATGGAGAGGTGTACGTTGAAGTGGGTGCGTATGGCTTGAATGATTGGAATGACACGCTCAAGGGTGTGTGCACTGCTGATGCGTTTTGAGCCTGGCCGACTGGATTCTCCGCCAATGTCTAGCCAATCTGCACCCGCATGACAGTGCTTTTCAGCCAGCGCTAATGCAGCTTGAATCGTATCAACACGACTGTTTTCATAAAAGGAATCAGGTGTTGTATTGATCACGCCCATGAGTTGAGGCTGTTTGATGCAGAGTGTTCCAGCGGTTGTTTTCAATTGATCTGCGTGGAGTGTGTGCCATGGGGTGGCCGTCATATTAGGTGTCCCCATCTATGATGATTTCATCGCCAGGGTCCTTGGGTGTCACAATGCGTTTAGTTGTGTCTTTTTTGCGAGGCGTTTTTTTTGTGACAACTGTGTCTTTTGGTTTTTTAAGCTTTTTAGTCGTTGTTTTAGGTGTGTCTTGTTTTGGTGTGGTAGAGGGCATGACCCAGTTTTTGGGCTCGCTGACTTTTTTTCCAGCCATAATCTCTGCGATTTGCTGTTCGTCGATTGTTTCATAGAGCATCAGTGCATCAGCCATCGTGTGTAAGGTATCAAGATGGTCTTTAAGAATTTTTTCTGCACGTTGATAAGATTTTTCGATCAGCTGCTTCATTTCCATATCGATCGTATGTGCAGTGGTGTCGGACATTTCTCGTGATTGAGACATTGTTCTGCCTAAGAAGACTTCACCTTCTTCATTTGCATAATTGATGGGGCCTAATTTTTTATTTAATCCCCATCGAGTGACGAAATTGCGTGCTAACTCAGTGGCTTTTTCAATGTCGTTGCTTGCGCCTGTGGTGATGTTCTTTTCACCAAAGATAAGTTCTTCAGCAATACGACCGCCATATAGGCTGCACAGTTTGCTCAAAATGTTATTTAAGGACATGCTGAGGCGGTCTTGGTTCGGTAAAAACATGGTGACACCCAGTGCGCGACCTCGAGGAATGATAGAGACTTTGTACACAGGATCGTGGTCTTTTACAATTAAGCCTACAATGGCATGGCCAGCTTCATGGTAGGCGGTGATGCGTTTTTCTTCATCGCTCATGGCCATTGATCTACGCTCAGTGCCCATCATGATTTTATCTTTAGCCGATTCAAGGTGCTCCATTGCAACAGTGCTACGATCATGACGTGCTGCTAACAGCGCGGCTTCGTTGACCAGATTTGACAAGTCAGCGCCTGAAAATCCAGGTGTGCCACGGGCCAACATTTGTGCATCGACATCATTTGCCAGTACGATTTTTTTCAAATATACATTGATAATTTCAGCACGACCGAGGATGTCAGGTAGTGGCACATAGACTTGACGGTCAAAACGGCCAGGGCGTAACAGTGCAGGGTCTAGCACATCAGGACGGTTGGTGGCGGCCATCACAATCACGCCTTCTTTCCCTTCGAATCCATCCATTTCGACCAGCAGTTGGTTCAAGGTTTGTTCACGTTCATCGTGGCCGCCACCCAGGCCAGCACCACGTTGACGACCGACTGCATCGAT
The DNA here is from genome assembly GCA_014238985.1 of Gammaproteobacteria bacterium. Lineage (GTDB taxonomy): Bacteria > Pseudomonadota > Gammaproteobacteria > Comchoanobacterales > Comchoanobacteraceae > UBA729. The sequence continues at coordinate 67 of JAAZZZ010000017.1, read as the reverse complement.
TTCATCAATAAAAATAATACAAGGTGCTTGTTTTTTAGCTTGCTCAAACATGTTACGTACACGCGAT
>JAAZZZ010000179.1:1516-1725 GCA_014238985.1 Gammaproteobacteria bacterium | reverse complement strand
CGTGCATTGTCACGGCTGCTCTGATTCAAAAAAGTGACAATGAAGTGCGCACACATTGCTATAAAGCTATATGCGGATAGCCTGCGTTCATTACAAATCAACGTGGACGAGGGAGACTTTAACAAATCAAGTAAATTGATCACCGACAGTGATAGCATGATTGTATGTTTTGACACGATAATATCACAAACCAAAGACGCCGATGGTTA
>JAAZZZ010000179.1:325-1506 GCA_014238985.1 Gammaproteobacteria bacterium | reverse complement strand
CTATCATGGCCGAGAGCTTTAAGAACCATTGGAAAACAGAGCAAGACGCTGACCGGTACTTTGAAAAATTAACAGTGCCACCAAACCAGTATATCATGTACGACCGCAACGGATGGTGCCTGGTACGTTGAGCGTGGAGCACCGACACGATATGTTTTGCTCAAAGACCACGTGTTGTTGTCATGCAAATTCTCTAATAGAAGACGCATTACGTGACGCTGTAAACACACGCATGAGCATATGGGATAAATTGACCGGAGATCAATGTATCGAGATTAGTAAACGTCTAAAAGCTGCAGTTGATGATCACATACCGGAAGGCGCTGGGTATGTTAAAGACGGCATATTCATACCGATTAAAGGCAGCACGTCATTGTATTACGCATGTTTTAAAGCCGTCACGGGTTATTTGGATTCACTACTTAGCACGGATAAACGGGGGCAGTTTGTACGTTGAATTGTGGCAGTTGCAGTATGGTAATTTATAAAATTAAATTAAAGATACAGATTCGTTATAACAGACTTGCCCGATACATACGCCAGCGTTTTGCACATGTGTATGAGTGTGATCAATGTGGCCACTATTACAAACTTGATGGTGAAAAAAACGAATGTATGGGATGTTATGATCCAAAACGACCGGATTATACAGAGCACGCTTGGTGTACGAATCAAAACGGATATGAGCATCATGATCCGTGTGAAGGTGAACTGCATAAAGATGGCACGTGTAAAGTATGCGGTGGTGACAATGAATTATCATTTTTTGTATTGAACCGTGTACGCAGTGTTTTTGGATATCTGGATGGCATATCGTATAATAAATATCAACATATGCGATGGATCATTGAGAATGACACAATTCCTAGAATCCATGATATGAAGTACACATTAGAAAGACGACTGCATGAATTGTATGCGAGGTTGCACCGATGACTATAGCTTGCATATGTGGTCACGCCAAAGGAGATCATGGTGCTGACGCTGGATGGTGCATGCACCTTGAAAATTCAAACGAGTGTCCATGTTTTAAGTATGTACGCCGGACGGAGCAACCAACATGCCTTGCTGGAATCATGGAAGATCAGCGTGAATTACAGATACGTATCAAACACAATCTAGGTGAGTCGTGGCCAAAAACGGAGGCTGAAATGAATAACTGTGTAAAGTTTACAGCCGTT
>JAAZZZ010000179.1:0-315 GCA_014238985.1 Gammaproteobacteria bacterium | reverse complement strand
TGAATTGTTGCATACGACACATTGGAAGCATTGGCGTAAAGGTAAGTTTGATCTAGTCGAGGCAAAAAAAGAACTGATTGACGTGTTAACATTTTGTTTGAACGGCTTTAATGATCTTGGTATGAGTGCCAACGAGGTGACTGATTTGTTTTATGCAAAACATACCATCAACAAATACCGGCAAGATAAGTTAGAGGAAGGCGATCCGTTATGAGCCAGACCAAAGTAAATAGTTTGACCGAGTCGTTTAGCGGAGCATTGGTGGCAGCACCGACCGCAAATTTTCTACATTGGTTGATGCTACAGTTGTTTGAC
>JAAZZZ010000178.1 GCA_014238985.1 Gammaproteobacteria bacterium | reverse complement strand
CTCGAATCGCAGGGGTGATTTATTTGCAGATCATTTTGGTCTTAGGGGCAATGCTGATGATTTTCTTCAGTCTGATTCAACACAGCCTCAAGGTAGATCTTTTGAAGGCCGTAAAATTTGTTATCGCATCCTGCGTCGCTGTGTAGAAGGCATATTATTGAAGATGCCAGAAATAGCTGTATTGAAAGTGTTATGTGCAAATCAACAAGGCATTTCCCCAAAGGTCCTAACATTATTATTCAAAGAGCTGGGATTATTAGTTGAAGGCTATAAAGATCAAGCAGCAGACCCCTCTATAGCCCATAGGGCGCACTTAAACGAAGTGATGATTACACAGTTTGAATCAATCGCTAGCTGTCAAGTTGATGAACCAACCCGGGATCAGGTTCGGGGTCTAACACAGTCAATTGAGCATTTGTCAGATGAGTATTTAGATCAAATCACAGCGTATACTGCGCCACGTGCGATGGATAGCAAGCTGAGTCTGAAGGCCGCTGAATATGTGCGCGATATAGCATTAGTTGCTGAAAAGGCGGGGGAATTAAATGCTTCGAATTTAATGGTTTTATTGCAAAACTTAATTGGGTATCAATTATATATTGTTGAAGCTAAACACTTGCAACCTGAGGAAGTGATTATTGCTCAACAGGCATGCGAATCATTGCTGTGCTCTATACGCAATTTTTGTAAGCATCAGGATATTACAGCCATTCGGTTTGATGATATTGAAGTTCTTTTGAATCTATCTGTAACCGATAAATCAATGTTCACAGTTCTTTTTGAATCTTTTGTGATGTATGCAGATAAAGAGGTGCGTACAGGTGCATCGAGGCCATTGTTTCAAAATTTGATAGATTATATACGATACTATTCTGTTATGTCTGAGCCAAAAGAAACAGTGAAGGATGCAGTTGCATTTCTTCAGCCTACACAGCTGAGCAAGATTGAAAAAATAGAACTGCTTGCATTTTTTTCCTCTCAATTAACAGATGCTGATCGTTTAATGCCCGGTATAGAATCGGCAGTATCAGCATTAGACGTGGCAGCCAGAACACAAGAAGATACTACAACACCAGCGTATGTAGAGCGTTTGAAGGAGATTCTTGGGGGGGTGGACTGCTTGGTTTCACAACACCCTCATATTAAAGGCCCGCTTGTTGCAATGTTGTTCAATATCAAATCTGATGGGGCGTCTTATATTGATACTGTATCTGATTATTTATCAGTGCTTGAAACATTGATTGAGTCTGATGGGTTGAGTGATGCACATATTTATACCTATCTTGCATTACATCAAAAGTGTCCAAAGATGCTCATAGATTTTCTAAAAGAGATGGTGATGACAGATTCTGAGCCTGATTCTGAACCTGAGCCTGAGCCTGATTTTGAACCTGATTCTGAACCTGAGCCTGAGCCTGATTTTGAACCTGAACCTGAGCCTGAGTCTAGGTCTATGATTGAAGGTAGATGTCTAGCAGTTTTGCAATATACAGAATCTCAATTGTCTAGAGTGTCTTCAGAGGAGAAAGGTTATCAAGATGAAATTGAGAGACGACATAAAGAAGCCAAAGCGCTGTTGGCTGCTTTTTCAAATGACGCAACAGGAAAAAAAGCATTGGCCTGGTTTCGATCGTGTTGTTTGCAGCCACCTTATATGGAACATGATCATTTGATTCATGTGATCACACACTTTACAGATGCTAACAGCGCGAGTGACACACATTA
>JAAZZZ010000177.1 GCA_014238985.1 Gammaproteobacteria bacterium | reverse complement strand
GGGCAAGCGATGCTTGAAGTGCTTGCATCACGTATGTCGACGGCTGATATACGTGCAGCAGGGACCCAGCGTGCTGTTGATGCCGGTGAAACGGTTCGATGTGGGACAGAAACAATTGATATTGAAGCGATTGATACGATAGATTTTTCTGATTTCGATGTGGTGTTATCGGCTTTACCTGCTGATGCAGCGCATCAATGGGTTCCCAAAGCAGTTGCTGCAGGATGTTTGGTTGTAGATAATAGCGCTGCATTTCGTGCGCATGCTGATGTGCCTTTGGTGGTGCCAGAAGTCAATGGCGTGTGTTTGGCAGAGCAGCCAAAGTTGGTTGCCAATCCGAATTGTTCAACCATTCAATTGTGTATGGCATTGAAACCTCTGTATGATCAGGTCGGCATTGAGCGAGTTAATGTCGCAACGTATCAATCTGTATCAGGTGCAGGTCATGCAGGCATGGCATCGCTTGCAGCGCAAACAACGGATGTGCTGAATGGTTGTGGTGTGACTCCGGATCATTTTGAAGCACCCATAGCGTTTAATGTCATTCCTAAAATTGATGGATTGAATGATAATGGTTATACCCGTGAAGAAATGAAATTACATGATGAAACTCAGAAAATTTTTGAGGATGAACGATTGTTAGTCAATGCGACTGCGGTGCGAGTGCCCGTTTTCCATGGACATGCTGAAGCAGTACATTGTGAATGTGCTGGGCCGCTTCACCCTGAGGATGCAAAAAATTTATTTAAAAGCATGCCAGGGGTTGCGCTGGTTGAGGATTCAGCATGCCTGACGCCGGTGACGCATGCCAGTGAAGACGACCGTGTTTGGATTTCGCGGGTGAGGGCAGATATCACACATCCGCATGGGCTTAATTTTTGGGTTGTTGCAGATAATATCCTCAAAGGTGCTGCATTAAATGCGGTTCAAATTGTTGAAAAATGGCATTATTATCAGTCGCATGGAGTGACATGAAGGCGTTTGAATTTAAAGGTATTAACATGAATCAAGGGCAAATGGGTACATCGAGTTCAGTCTCATGACATCAAAGTATTCCGATTTTGAATTCGATGCTTCTCACCCTAAAGAGGTTCAATTCGAAGGCAGCGAATATAAGAGATCTGAAGACGATCAATCTGAGGATGATGAGTCTGGGGGTGGGCAATCTGAGGGCGATGCGTCTGGGGGTGGGCAATCTGAAGGGGGGATTCAAGGTTTAGACCCTTTTACGATTTTTGGCGCAGACGAAAGTATGGCAGGGCAAGACACCCAAGGGGTATTTTCAGGCAAGCCTATGCACGATCCACAATATGTTCAAAGGGTTGCGCTTGCGCCTGCGTTTGGTCCTCAGAACATGCCAAATGCATTGAACCCCAGCCCAGACTATGCGCCATCGCCTACGCCTGCTCAAAGCATCAAGTATATGCAAGGCTATAAACAACAGCCTACCTCTCCTCAGCCAACGCCGGGGGGGCCTCGTGTTGCGCCTACCCCACGTCCGTTTTCAACAGGTGGAGATGCGCCACCAGGTGAAGATTAATCGTTGATCATCAGTTTGATGACAGTCTCGAGTGTATCTTGCAACAGGCCCATATTCTATTTGCGCTCATATAAGAAGTCATTTATTCTAAAGCTGGTCATAAGTTATGAGGGTCTCTATGCGAGTCATAATAGCATATTGCATCGTTGGATTATTGATGGCAGCAGCCACGGCTCAAGTCGCCCCGAATCTAAGGGAA
>JAAZZZ010000176.1 GCA_014238985.1 Gammaproteobacteria bacterium | reverse complement strand
GTGATGGGTACAAAAGCGTGTGCTTGCCGAATGCGTTTTTGCCAATGGGCTGACAGTGTGGGTGATATGTTCAGTAATTGAGACAATGTTTGAATGACTTTCTGAGGGTTTTGGGTGCTTGATGTTCGAAATTCAAGTGTATAGGTTGGAATATTATCAGCAATACAACGGTGATATCGGTCATAAATTAAACCCCGTTTCGGATTTAAGGGTTCAATGCGCAGACGATTATTTGCAGATAATGTTGTAAAATAAGCGTGGTCTTTGAGTTGTAATTGAATGAGTCGTGCGATCAAGCCTAAGAGACAGACCAACATGAATATCACGACAATCAGCAAGCGCTTTTTAAAGATTTGAATGGTGTGATGTGGGTTGAAGGTACGGGTCATCGTCAGGCTCAATGACCGCGGTGGTAAGGATGCCTTTGTAGGATACACATGGCACGATATAACTGTTCTGCAAGGATGATTTGTACAAGTTTATGTGGGAATGTTAGGGCTGAAAGGGCCCAAGTATGTTCACACGCATCGTACACAGCTGGACTGAGTCCATTGGCGCCACCAATGAGAAAAGCAATATGCCGGTGTTGTTCATGTTTTTGAGCCAATGCGTGCGCAAAGGTTTCGCTGGTGTGTGCAAGGCCAGAGGTATCGAGTGCAATGGCGCAAGCATTTGGAGGCGTGGCTTTGATCAATGCGAGGCCTTCGCGTTGTGGGTCGGGTCCTGTGCTGGGTGGCGGGCAGGTGATGACAGAGAGTGCGTAAGGTTTTTTAAGACGTTTTTGATAGGTTTGAAGGCCTTCAGTGATCCAGGGCGAGTTGGTATGTCCAATGGATATGATCGACCACATGATCAGTCCGAGTCATTCATGCATGTGGTTTCTTCTGTTTGAGCTGCAGTTTGCCACAATTGTTCTAATCGGTAAAAATCACGTGTTTTTGAGAGCATGACGTGAACGATAATATCATGAAGATCAATGAGGACCCATTCTCCCATTTCAAGGCCTTCTGCATGAGGTTTTTGAGGCAAACGCGGTTTGAAATGTTGCATCAACTGTTCTGACACAGTTTTAACATGGCGCGTTGAGGTTCCAGTACAGACCATTAAGGTGTCAAACATCGGAGTGATGTTTTTAACAGAAATGGTTGTAATGTTTTTAGCTTTATAGGATGTCAATACGTCCAAGACTTCTTGTTCAGTGATGGTAGGGTGTGTCATGTCAGGGCCTCTTTTTGTGTATTTTGAATGTGTGCTGAGGGGGTTTCGAACATTTCCAATAATTGGCTAATCACTTGATTTAAGATGCCTGATAGAATCACAAAAGAAGCGTCTAATGCTTGAGCAGCATCTTCTGAAGCGTTAGGTTGGGTCTGTTCTGTGATTTGATCCAACCATTTAATGCCAGTGAAACTAAAGTCTTGATTGAATTTGAATGTCAACGTGTCGGGCAAGGACAAAGCGAGTTGAGCGACGATTTTCCCTTCTTTTAAATGTTGTAACACACTGTTTTGATTTAAGCCATGGTGTGTAAATTGTATACGACCGTGACTTTTTGATCGATCAATCATTTGGCATTCCGTGCCTAATTGAAGATTGGCAGGTGGTGTGCCCGTGTGTAACCATTCTGTCATCAGGCGTGTGGTGTGTTCAGCCGTGCTTAAAGGTGTCAGTGAGAGGTGACCTACAGTATGCCGCAATAACGTCACAATCTGATCGACCTGCGCACGACGACTGGAGCACACAACGA
>JAAZZZ010000175.1 GCA_014238985.1 Gammaproteobacteria bacterium | reverse complement strand
TTGCTTTTTTAAGATGTGGTGCTAATTGAGTCGCCTGCTTTCTTTCTTGGAAGCGGCTAAAAAAACTAGAAGTATATTCTGGTAAATTATCGTTTGCATGTTGCAATATAAAGATTATATCTTTTTCAGAGTATTTGTGTGGGCATTGTAATCGTTCGGTTGTGATGTCATCTGCTGAGAAGGCTCCAACGGCTAAGAGCTTTTCAAGGGGCACGCCTGCTTGAATTAATTCTTTTAATTGTGCTTGCTGGAGTGCTTTGAGAGACTCAGCCAGTGTTGTGCGTGCTGCCTCGGAGAGCGCTGTGGGGTTGAGTGATGATGCTGCAGTGAAGTATTCTAAAAGTTTACAGTCTGCCCCTTCCAGTATTTCAAATGAAAAGCCTTTATTAATATAGCTTTGGATCTTTGTGTTTTTGTTCCTTGGGCCTAATGCTTTATTTATATCTGGTCTAATGGCTGCCTGAATATCTTCTTCAGAGAAGCCTGCCTTCAGAAGCATCTCCATCGTATACTGCTTGTTTGGAAAATGATCTTGAATGCTTTTTTTGGGTTTGTGTGCTGCTATAGCGGTGCTAATGTCATCTGGGCTATAGCCTGCATCCAAGAGGGTATTTCCCATAGCATCTAATTCTAAAAAGCGCGCTGCCGTCCAGCTATGTTTTGTTTTCAGTGCTGTGATTGCAGGTTTAATTTCTTCTTGATAGAGATAATATGGGTATCTTGTGTTTTTTTCTTGTAATTTTTCGACGGTGAGGCCACAGCTTAACAGCAGTTGAATATGATGGATACGGTCTTGCAGATTTTGTCTGTCAGCATCATAGGGTGCTTGTGTTTGACACGCAGCAAGGAGTTCTGCGGGAGTGAATTCACCTGGGTTTCCTGCTGGTTCAGGATTGCTTTGCACCCACGATTCTGCATTCAAGCCGGCATTTTTAAGGGTCTTGAGTGGATGACCAGCATTTACCAGGTTTTGTATCATCTCTGTGCTGTGGGGTATTGTGGTAAAAGCGGTTTGTAGAAACTTTTCAGATAATTCCTGAAGGAGTTCAGGAGATTGTATTAACAGCACTTCTGATAATTGATCTGGTTTGAGCGCATCTGCTGATTTAGCCAATTTCTGAGCACATAGCGCAGCGTCAATGCCGCAATCGATGAGTTGCTGCAAGGGGTGCAGCTCTTGAGCGATCCATGCATCGATGCATTCAGCGGGCGGATAGCCACACTCAACTGGGTTTATGTTGTCAGCCCATATTTCATCAAGTTTCACCCCCTCAGCTTTGAGCGCCGTGTCTGTAGCTTGCAGCGCTTTCCAAAGGATGCTAGGTGGGAACTCTCTCTTGCGCAAGCTTTCTAGGTGAGCGTCTTTTTGTTCATCTGGTTTTGTTTGATGTAATGTGTGCAGTGTTTGTATGATCTCTGCTTCAGGGTATGTGTGTGTGGATGTGGATGTTTTACTCAAAAAACCTGTTGTTGTTGTTGTGAGGTGTGCTTGGATCTGATCATAGGGCAATTGACTGTTTAGCACATATTCCATATCGCCACAGGCTAACAGCTCATCGTGATATGATGTGGACAGTACTGCAGCTGGAAATCCTGCACCTTTGAGCTCATCAAACGTAAAGCCTTGTTTGTGAAGTTGTTCGACTTTTGCAAGGGTTTGTACAAAATTCATTGTTTCTGGGGTGATTGCTTGAGATATTGTTGTGAGTGCTGTTTTAAGCTCCTCTGGTGTATATGCTGCGTTTATCA
>JAAZZZ010000174.1 GCA_014238985.1 Gammaproteobacteria bacterium | reverse complement strand
CATCTCTAAATACTTCACCAATGATTCAGTCTCTGAAAGTTGCTTGATCCAATGTGTTTCAATATCAGATGCGCCTAAAAGCTTCATGATATAAGCATTAAAACAGTTATTTAAGGCTCCTTTTCCAGAACAGATTTCTGATTTTTCACCGTTAAAAGCAGTTAAATCATCTCGATATTGTAAACGTAATTGCTTGGGGTCATCTGTTCTAAAGAGTGATTTAGTTTTTCCAGAAATAATGGCTTCAGTGAGTGTCTGCATGCTTGACTCCGGATAACAAATTGGGGGGCGGCATTACAAGGGGCCCAGGTGTTTGTTTGGGCTGATGCGTCGGTAAAATAAAGGTCTTGTTAGATTCAACTTTAAAGGTTGCAGGTAGTTTAATATGATCTGAATGATCAATTGAATTTGATTGAAGCTTAAAAATAGATAAAGGGTCTGAAAGTTGACAGCCAACGAAGCAAAATAACAAGGTCAGGAGAGAGAAAGTTTTGAATGACCGCATAGCGCCTCCAAGGTCAAATTTCAAGCATTCAAGGTAGAAAAACGTTCAACGCTACAATAACGTTAAGTATTTTTTGATGCAATGGTTTGTTGATGAAATCTATCAGTGTATCAGTGCATTTAATTATCATTGGCATAGGCAAATGATTTTTCTGTATTAAGCAGCCCTAAACGCCCCATGACATCTCGTAGTGTTTGCTGATATTCAGGTGAAAGTGGTGTTAAAGGCAGTCGTAGACCTGAGCCAATTTTATCCAGTAAGTATAGCGCTTGTTTGATCGGAATAGGATTTGTTTCTGCCGATAGAATTTTAAGTAAAGGGGTCATTGTATCAAGTATTTTAGCAGCTGAGGTGGGGTCATCTAATAATGCTGCAGTACATAGATTTAAAGTGTGCTCTGGTACGATATTTGCAATGACAGAAATCACACCATCTCCACCTGCGCGCATAAAGTCATACGCTGTTGAATCATCTCCACTGAGTAACAAGAAATCTGAAGAGACGCGTTTTTGAATGGCCTTCAATCGCTTTAAATCACCTGTTGCTTCTTTAATGCCAATAATCGTGGGCCTTTCGGCAAGTCGCTCGACAGTATAAGGTTCTAAGTCAACGCCTGTGCGTGCTGGAATATTATATAATAAAAGCGGCGTTTTAGTGACTCTGCTTGCTTCATAAAAATGATTGTATAAGCCATTTTGAGTAGGACGATTATAGTAAGGTGTCGTCAATAAACAAGCGTCCGCACCTAATAAAGCAGCTTCTTGTATCTGCTCACAGGTTGTGTGAGTTGAGTTTGTGCCGGCCCCGACAATGACAGGGATACGACCATCGACATGGGTCACTGAGTCTTCAATGATGCGTGCTCTCTCACGGGCTGTGATCGTAGGTGCCTCACCTGTTGTCCCCAGTATCACAAGCCCTTGAGTGCCTGCTTGAATATGCCAATTAATTAAATCAATTAAAACAGACCACTGAATATCATTTTTGGTGTCCATCGGAGTCACTAAAGCTACATAGCATCCTTTAGGCAACATGTTTAATCTCCAAATAAAAAATATACTGTACTCTAACAGTTTCAATATTCGATGTAAGCATTAGAGTTGCGTAAAAAAAACAGAGAGATTAGACTTTTTTCTTCCAAGCATTCTCTCCATTGCACCAAAAATCAATAAGTGCACTGCACACCGTAGCAAGTGGAATGGCAAAGAAAATGCCCCAAAACCCCCATAATCCACCAAAATAAAGTAT
>JAAZZZ010000173.1 GCA_014238985.1 Gammaproteobacteria bacterium | reverse complement strand
AAATACAATACAGGTGAAGTGAATGTGACTGTCAACCAGGGCATGATGGTTGGGGAGATGAACCCTGCTAGGAAAGACGGATACAGTGTCCATAGTGCTGCAACCATGATGAATATGCCAGTAAGACAGGTAAGGCCCTGTATGACGAATGCGCTGCGATTAATAAAAGTGTTTTCTGGGACACTATCTTCAAATGAAGCAGGCGACACAGGTGAAGATGCTGCAGCATTGAGTATGACAGATTCTACTCGGCTCACTTGATACGGATTCTGCTTCATCCACTTGGCCTCATGAGAGTCTAATCGAGCCAATAAAGCCATAAAACCTGGATGTTCTCTACGGACAGAGGACAGCGCCGATGTAAAACGCTGGGCATACTGATGTACCTTCTGAAAAGCATCAGACGCTTGATCCTTCTTGATGATGTTCGAAAGCACCACCAATTCATGCAATTGCGCAAGTCTTAACTCAGGAGACTTCGACTGATCGATGAAAGGCATCAACAGTGCCTCAATCGCTGTCTGAGGTAATTCACCCTGTACTTTACGGCAATTCGCAGTTTCCACTGTGCGCGTAATTTCATCTGATGTTAAATCTTTCAACATCATGACAATGACAGGCAAAAGTCGTTTTTGAACACTGGTAAGACGCAATGCTGCAACATCCCTTCCAAAATTATTCAACCAATGTTGACAGATTTTCTGAAAAGCCTGATTAAACATTCGCCTATGTTTAATCAGGCTGAGCACAGAATCTGGCAATATATCTCGTGAAGCAGTGTGCTCTGCCATCTGTGGCTGATGCTCTGGCGCTGAGGATTCAGCCTGAACGAGATCATCTTCAGCATTAAAGTCCTTATCTGGATAGAGAAACTGCTTCAATGCGAACAACCAAGCCTTTTGATCGAGCTCAATATCTTCATCAAGTATTTCTTGGGGCGTCAGACGTCGACCCCATTGCATACCGCCTTGATCACGACCATACGCATGAGGAGAGGGTATAGAAGCCTTTTCCAAGGCATCAAAGTGCTGTTGCTGCCTTTGATTCAAGACCACCTGATTTTCAAAAGCCGCTGCTGCAGCAAGCGTTGAACGAAATAGAGGTGATTGATCTTGCACAGATGCCCATCTAGGGCCCGAAAACATAGCAGGCATACTCACATGATCTTGGATAGGGGTAGACGTATTTTGATTCGACATGGTCGACTCCTTGACCTATTTTAATGGTGAAGCATGGGCTTCACATCTGTAGCATCCTTGCCACACGATGAGGACAGTATAGAGAAAAACCCCACTTATGTCAAGCTGTTACACTCAAAACAGCATGACACCCCCTAGCAAAACAGTAGATTTCAAACCGATTGAACAGATCAAAACAGCCCCATCATCGTACACTTCAGCTCAATAAACGCTTAAAAAACACAGAACATAAAGCTTTACAAAACAATCCCAAACACATAGAGTTCAAAGGTTGTCCCGTAGAAAAATAGGCAACATATTGCAACCAATCAATCAATCCCATCCGGAGAATCATTGAGATGCCAAAAGCAAAAACAGATTCCACAACAAACACGCCTATCTTTGATAGTGTCCCAAAAAACATCCGCATTAATCGCATCGCTTTTGTCATGCTGGGCGTCACCTGTCTTATTGGCATATCCATCATGGTTGCAGCACTGTGGACACTGCACCCGTCTTTCCTAGCAGGATTCATCTCCCCAACCATCATGCCCTGGTTGACACTCACATTCACTGCACCTGTATTGTCTTG
>JAAZZZ010000172.1 GCA_014238985.1 Gammaproteobacteria bacterium | reverse complement strand
AGATAGATCAGTACAAATGCACTACCGCCATTGTTTCCCGCCATATAGGCAAATTTCCAAATGTTGCCCAGCCCCACTGCAGCGCCGGTGGTGGCTAAAATGAACCCGATTTGATTAGACCAGCGATTTTGTGTTTGAGCGTGACCCATGTGTGTCCTTTGAGCGGTTTGAGGCTGATTATATCACAGCCTGTCATAAAATCTCAGAGATGATCTGATCTTAAAGGCGTTGACGGTTTGTGGATGCAGGGGTCTCACTTTAGGTGCATTGGCTATTTATGTTGAGTGGTCAATAATGTGTTCTGAATGTTTTTTTAGGGTGTATTGAGCCCATGATAAGGTATTGTCTCATATGTGGTACTGTGGCTGTGTCGAATGTAAGCAAAAGACTTTGCTCTTGTGTCGCTAATCTCTTAAGAGATTGAAAATGCTTCTAAATTGCGGTGTTGTGTTTCTGTATGCCCTTGCGTAGGTTGGCGGATGATCGCCATATATTGCGGGGGGTAATGGAACAGTATTGGAATCAGTTATTAAATTCTCATCATAGCGTATGTACTGAACAATCAACTCAAAATCATTTAAATATCAGACGTACTAAACGTATGCGTTATTACTTAGGTGATGCATCTGGTCTTTATTTAACGTTGAGAGAATATGAATGTTTGCAGTTAATGGCTCAAGGATTGACGATGAAAAAAACTGCAGAAATCCTTGGGCTGTCAGCAAGAACTGTTGAATTTTATTTGCAAAATATTAAAGATAAAATGGGTCTGCGATCAACAAAATTGGTGCTCAGCCGTTTATCAGAGACCACGCTTGATTTAAAAGGGCACTTGCTTTAATCGTTGAAAAAAGATTACGATGCCAGCATGAATCTATATGCAAAGACAGTGTTGGGACAGACTGTTTCAGCCCCCATCGCGTACGATCCGACCATTTTGCAGCCTTTAGTGCGTGATCGATGTCGAGGAGATGCGTTGGCTGCGGCCTTACAGTCATCGTATCAAGGTTGGGATGATTGGTTTGGATATGAACTCTCTTGGTGCAATGCAGCGGGGCGACCACACATGGGGTGTGTTCATTTACGTATTCCGTGGAACAGCCGCTGTTTGGTGGAATCTAAATCGTTGAAGCTGTATCTCAACAGTTTAAATTTTAAATGCTTTGAATCATTGAGCGCATTGAAAGCGTGCTTGTCTCATGATATCAGCCAGGCAGTTGAAGCGCCTGTTGAGGTGAAGGTATGGTATTGGGCCGACAGAAATCAGCCTGCATCCCATTCGATGCCAGATGATTTTCAGTGTATCGATGATGCACTTGATGGCTATGCAGAGGTTGATGCGTGCATGCCGGATGCATTAACAGTATCGAGAGATGCAATCTGTTTACAACGTTATGTCAGTTACCTGTTTCGTTCTAATTGCCCCGTCACCGGTCAGCCGGATTGGGCGAGTGTGTGGATTGAGCTGGATGGACCCTGTGTCTCGACTCAAGGTTTATTACGTTATCTTTTATCTTATCGTCGCCATCAGGGCTTTCATGAGCAATGTATCGAGCAAATCTTCACAGATATTATTGCACAGATACAGCCGCATGCTGTGTCGGTTCGAGGTTGTTTTACGCGGCGTGGCGGTGTGGCCATTCATCCTGTACGCTCAATGGCACTGAGTCAGCGTTAGGCGCTTCATTCAACATGAAGGGTTGTGAAAAAAATAGAGGTGCTTGTTGCACAAAACCCAAGGTATGTCCTCGGGTTTTGTGCTGTGCGTTCAA
>JAAZZZ010000171.1 GCA_014238985.1 Gammaproteobacteria bacterium | reverse complement strand
GTGTTTGAGCCGGTTCGGGTGATTGCGCGGTTGCTTGTTCAATATTTGCGGCATATTCACTGTTGGGGCAATAGACCAGGGCATCTTCGCCTGATTCAGACACCACTTGGAATTCATGTGATTTTTGACCACCAATACTGCCAGAGTCGGCTTCTACCACACGATAATCAAGGCCGAGTTTAAAGCAGATTGAGCCATATGCCTCTCGCATTTCATCATAAGTGTGTTGAAGAGAATCTTGTGTCAGATGAAAGGAGTAGGCGTCTTTCATCATAAATTCCCGTGCCCGCATGACACCAAAGCGTGGGCGAATTTCATCTCTAAATTTCGTTTGAATTTGATAGACACACAGCGGCAGTTGTTTATAACTTTTGAGTTGATGGCGCGCCCAATCTGTAATGATTTCTTCATGGGTGGGCCCTAAACAAAAATCGCGATCATGTCGATCTTTAAAACGTAATAATTCTGGGCCATACGCTTGCCAGCGTTCTGTTTCCTGCCATAACGTTGCAGGCTGGACCATGGGCATGAGCATTTCTTGTGCAATGGGCGATAAGGTCTCACGAATGACCGCTTCAACACGCCGTAAGGCACGTAGCCCAATGGGTAGCCAGGTGTAAATGCCAGAGGCCGATGAGGTGATGAGGCCTGCACGCAACATCAGTTGATGGCTGATGAGGGTTGCATCTTTTGGAGTGTCTTTAAGCGTGCTCCAACCACAGTGTTGCGGCGTCACAATCATGGTGTCTTCCTTTCGAGTGTGCAATGTGTTGGAAGTTTAACCTAAGTGTTGTGGATAATCGAGTCTATGCTGTTGTCTTTGACTGTTGAGCTGTTTGAGCAATGCTCGGTAGGGCTGTTAGAGGGTCGGTGTGGATGATCTGGATGCGTTTAAATAATGCAATGGGCCGAAGCCTTTGAAGGAAAGCGCCTTCATTGACTTCGGCCCATCGGTGTGCCGTGAGGTCAGATGACCCGTTGTGCAAACGTGTTGCGCAGCGGACCGTCTGTACTCAAAGCCGGGTGTTAGGCGGCAGGTTTAGCTCTTGCTGCTGCTGAAAGAGAAGGAATCACCTCTTTGCAAGAGGTTCTGGTGGAGGGGCTATTCACTTGCCTGGCGTCATCTGCTAGTGCTGGCGCTGCTGTTGGTGCTCGTGCTGCTACTAGTGCTGGTGCTGATGTAGCATTCCTATTCCTCCAGACAGTCCATGCGGGCAATAGTGATCCTACTAGGCGTTCAAAACCTTTAGCGAGAAGCCATGTGGCT
Source organism: Gammaproteobacteria bacterium (assembly GCA_014238985.1). Classification (GTDB taxonomy): domain Bacteria; phylum Pseudomonadota; class Gammaproteobacteria; order Comchoanobacterales; family Comchoanobacteraceae; genus UBA729. Next base: position 514 of record JAAZZZ010000171.1, on the reverse strand, counting down.
GCAAGGCCTACAAGCCCGAATCCTAGAGCTGTTAGGCTTATAGATGTTATTGTTGCTGTAGTCGTTGCAGTTGTTACCAGTGGTGCCAGTGGTGCTAGAACAGTTGGCAGCGTGACTACGCCTGCTTGAAGAAGCCCACCGAATATAGCAGCTGCACTGAATTCAAGTATTGCGATTGCATGCTTTCTTACGAAGCCTACAGGTGCTTCGCCATTGTCAGCTGTTTTAGCAGTATTTTCTTCTTCATCATGACTCAGAACAGCCTGTCTACGAGGACGTAGTGCTGCACTTTGATTTGCTGCACTTTGATTTGCTGCGCTTTTTGGATTTGCTGCGCTTTTTGTGTTAGGTGCGAATGTTACTGACTTGGATGCACCGTTTGTTGTTGCTGCTGTGCTTTTTCGACGTAGTGCTGATTGAGGGCCAGATGCTACTAGTTCTGGTTCTGTTGCTTTAGCTGCTGCTCTTGCTGCTTCTGCTTCAGCTGCTGCTGTTGCCGCTTTAGCTGCTCTTG
>JAAZZZ010000170.1 GCA_014238985.1 Gammaproteobacteria bacterium | reverse complement strand
CAGGGTATGAGGTGAGCAGGTGATGGTGGCTGCATGTGTTTGTAGGGGTTTGATCTGGTACTGTTCTGCTGATTCAAGGATGAGTGCCCAAGCAGCCTGTGTGTTGTGCGCTCTTTTAAGCTGATTTTTTAAAGGGCCTCCTTTAAAATCCGTACGGATCACGCACTGAAGGTTCATGTGTCTCAATTGAGCGGCCAGAGGCGCTATTAAGGTGCTTTCATTGGGTTCTGAGAGTATCACCAGTTGCTGAGGTTGAGGGGTATGGATCTTCATCAGCTCAAGTGTGCGTTCGAGCCCTAATGCAAAACCAACCGCTGGCGTGCTTGAACCCCCTAGTTGTTCAACAAGGGTGTCGTACCGCCCACCGGCGCAGAGTGTCCCTTGTGCACCCAGTGCATCAGTGGTCCATTCAAACACAGCTTCATTATAATAATCGAGCCCTCGCACTAAGCTGGGGTTATCTTGATAGGTGATGTTTAAATCAGATAAATGTTGTTTCAAGGTATCATAGCGTTGTACAGATTCAGGTGATAAGTAGTCTTGAATGGCTGGGGCTTTTTTTAAAAGCGCTTGTACAGAGGGTGATTTACTGTCCAGCAAGCGTAAGGGATTACGTTCAAGGCGGGTTTGTTCGTCAGGCGTGAGTTGATCACGTAGAGGCGTTAGAAACTTAACCAAGGCTGTTCGGTAGCGTTGACGATCGGTTTGATTGCCCAATGTGTTGATGTGTAAAGTGATGTCTTTGAGTTCAAGTTGTTCCCACAATTGATCTGCAAAAGCAATCAACTCGATTTCTGCAGAGAGTTCTGTACTGCCAAACAACTCAATACCAAATTGATGAAATTGGCGTAAGCGGCCTTTTTGAGGTCGTTCTCGACGAAACATTGGGCCTAAATACCACCAGGCTTGTACTTGATTGTGTAATTGTCCATGTTCGATGCCTGCACGGACACAGCTTGCTGTGCCTTCGGGTCTGAGGCTTAATAGATCACCATTACGGTCTTCAAATGTGTACATTTCTTTTTCAACCACATCTGTATCTTGTCCTAAGGAGCGTTTAAAAAGCTCTGTTTTTTCCAAAATAGGGGTGCGTACGGGTTGATAGCCGTAGTGCGTGGCTAATTGTTGTAAAGTGTTTTCTAGATGTAACCAGTTCTGCAACTGATCTGAAAATAGATCATGCATGCCTCGAATAGATTGTAGTGTTTGACTCATTCAATTAACTCATGGGTTTGTGCATAGAGATGTTTAGATTTGTGTAGGATTTGAGTTGATAAATTTTGCTTTTTAAGGGGCTTAGCTTGAGGCTTTTTTTCAGTTAATGTTGAGGGTGCGTTGAGCACTAAAGTTTGAGGTTGTAAGGGTGTCGTATTATGAAAAATAAGGTAGGTAAAGATTAGAAGGATGAGCAGGCCTAAACTGATCAAAATAGTTTTAGGCTTGATAGAGAAGGGTTCCTTGAATGATGTAGGTGTTGTGATGTGATCAGGGGGAATGGTGGCGGTATTAAATCCCCGTCGATTGAGCTCTGTGAAAATCGCTTGAGCATCAAGTTGTAGGTATTTACAAATATTGCGAATATACCCTCTAAAGTAAATGTTAATATAGCTTTCTTCATATTCATCTTTTTCGATGAGGGTGATGCGTTCGGGTGTGATTTTGAGTGCCTCGGATAATTGAGAGACCTTAAGAGACGCTTTTTCTCGAGCTATTCTGATTTGCTCGCCCACAGGCGTTGTGTGTGATGTTTCATTTAATTGTATTTCTGATTCAATTTCACTCATATTGAGATACCTCCCTCATTTA
>JAAZZZ010000016.1 GCA_014238985.1 Gammaproteobacteria bacterium | reverse complement strand
ACGCATTTCAGGGCCCAGAATGGGGTCAACATGGTTAAAGCGCTTAAAAGGAAAAACGGGTTGTTTAACAGCGTAAAAATTTTGTTTGATTGGGCCTAATACATTTTGCTCAGCTAAAGTGTGTCCTACTTTGACGCGAGCACCAATTTTAGCTAAGGGGCGGCCGGTGGCTTTAGAAATAAATGGCACTGTGCGTGATGCACGTGGATTGACCTCTAAAATGTATAGTTGATTGCCTTGTAATGCGAATTGCGCATTGAGTAATCCAATAATATTAATGGCTTGTGCAATGTCTTTTAACTGTTTGATAAGTTGTTGTTCAATTTGAGGAGGCAATGATTGGGCAGGTAGAATGCATGCAGAATACCCTGAATGAACGCCTGCTTGCTCAATATGTGTTTGAATTCCACCGATGAGTAAATCGGTGCCATCATAGACAGCATCGACATCGATTTCTAATGCATTGTCTAAAAATCGATCGATGAGTAATGGATATGCTTGAGGCCATTGTTCGAATTGTTCAAGTGTTTGAGTTAAGTCTTGAGGATGATAGAGCACTTCCATGGCGCGTCCGCCTAAGACAAATGAAGGGCGAATGATCAGTGGATAACCCAATTGATCTGCAATTTTGTGTGCAGCTGTGGCGGAATGTGCAGCGCCGTTGTCCGGCTGAGTGAGCTTGAGTTTTTGGGCCAGTTGAGAAAATTGTTCGCGGTCTTCAGCGATCTTGATGGCTTCAGGTTGTGTGCCAAGAATGGGGATGCCTGCAGCCTGTAAATCTGCAGCTAATTTTAGGGGTGTTTGGCCACCATAGTGAATGATCAGGCCCATCGGTTTTTCTAATTCAGCGATGTTTAAGACATGTTCTAGTGTGAGTGGTTCAAAGTACAGCCGATCACTGCATTGCATGTCAGTTGAAACTGTTTCTGGATTACAATTGACCATAATAGTTTCGTAACCTGTTTCTCGCAGTGCCTGTACAGCATGGACACAACAATAGTCAAATTCAATGCCTTGCCCAATACGATTGGGACCAGAGCCTAGCACCATCACACTGTTTGCTGAAGTGGGATCTGCTTCGCAGGTTGTTTCATAACTGCTGTAAAGATAAGCGGTGGGTGTGGGAAACTCAGCAGCGCATGAATCCACACGCTTATAAACTGGGGTAATGCCCGCTTTGAGTCGTTGCGCTCGAACGTCAGTGTGTGTGCAGTCCAGCAGTGCGCTGATGCGTTGATCTGAAAGCCCTTGTTGCTTGATTAAACGTAATTGGCCCTCAGGCAGTGTTTTAAGGGTCTGTGTTCGAAGGCGCTCTTCAATGGAAAGAATGGTTTGAATGGCTTCAAGAAACCAAGGATCGATGTGTGTAAGCTGTTGAATGGTAGATGCAGGCCAACCAAAACGCATTGCATCGGCAATGATCCATAGGCGTTCCCAGCCGGGTTGGGTGAGGTGTTGTTCTAATTGAGTGGCAGCTTGAGGGTGTTCAAGATCAATCACTGATTCTAAACCATAGCGGTCGATTTCAAGGCTGCATATGGCTTTCAGCAGGGCTTCGCTAAAGGTACGGCCTAACCCCATAACTTCGCCAATAGATTTCATTTGGATGGTGAGTTGTGCATCACTATTGGGGAATTTTTCAAAATTAAAACGGGGTATTTTAACGGCAATATAATCAAGGGCAGGTTCAAAAGCGATGGGTGTTTGGTGCGCTGTCATTGGATTTGTGAGTTCATCTAGGGTAAAGCCTACTGCTAATTGTGCTGCAACTTCAGCAATAGGAAATCCGGTGACTTTTGAAGCTAATGCTGAAGAGCGAGAGACACGGGGATTCATTTCGATGACCATTTGACGACCTGTGCATGGACATACTGCAAATTGTACGTTAGCACCACCTGTTTCTACGCCTATTTTGCGTAATACTGCGATGGCAGCAGTGCGCATATGTTGATATTCTTTATCGCTCAATGTCATTTGAGGGGCAACGGTGATTGAGTCTCCGGTGTGAATGCCGACAGGGTCTATATTTTCGATACTGCATACAATAATACAGTTATCGTTTTGATCACGCATGACCTCTAATTCGTATTCTTTCCACCCTAAAATGGATTCATCAATCATGAGTGATGTATTGCCTGATAGGTTTAAGGCTTCTAGACATATTTTTTTAAATTCTTCACGATTATAGGCGATGCCTCCGCCATGTCCCCCTAGCGTAAATGAAGGACGAATGATCGCTGGAAAGCCAATTGTTTCTAAGGCTTGGTAGGCTTCTGTCAGGTCATGAGCCACTGCAGCCTGAGGTGTTTGTAGGCCGATTGACGCCATGGCTTGATGGAATTGATCACGGTCTTCAGCCATTTCGATTGAGGTGTGCTCTGCACCAATCATTTCAACACCGTATTTTTTGAGTGTGCCTCGATGGTATAAAGCCAAAGCGCAATTGAGTGCTGTTTGCCCTCCCATGGTGGGTAAAATTGCATCGGGTTGTTCTTGCGCAATGATCTTTTCAACGAGATCAGGCTCAATGGCTTCGATATAGGTTGCATCCGCCCATTCAGGATCGGTCATAATGGTTGCAGGGTTAGAGTTCACTAGAATGATTCGATAGCCTAATTTTTTTAAAATTTGGCAGGCTTGAGTGCCTGAATAATCAAACTCACAGGCTTGGCCAATGACAATAGGGCCTGCACCTAAAATGAGAATACTTTGGATATCAGTGCGTTGGGGCATCGTTTGATCCTTTAGATGTATGTTTGATTACAAGTGATTTAAATTCATTGAAAATTTCACACAATTCTGTTGGGCCAGGAGAGGCTTCAGGATGTCCTTGAAAGCTGATTGCAGGCGCTTGTTGGTGTGCTAAGCCTGCAATGGTGCTGTCGAATAATGAACGATGGGTGATACGTAAACAGCTTGGAAGTGTTTTTTCCTCAACACTGAAATGATGATTTTGACTTGAGATGAATACACGTTGATCGGCTAAACGCAGGATGGGATGATTGGCGCCGTGATGACCATGGTGCATCTTAAATGTGTGTGCCCCACATGCCAATGCCAAAATTTGATGACCAAGACAAATACCCAGTAAGGGGACCTGTATGGCTAAAAGTTCTTTGACTAGGTTGTGTGCTGCATGACAGGTTTCAGGATCGCCTGGACCATTTGACAGTACAATACCATCAGGCTTCAGTGTTAAGAGGGTTTCTACGGATGTATGATGTGGAACCACATGTACGCTAAATCCTTGGTCAACGAGACAGCGAAGAATATTACGTTTGACGCCATAATCGATGACAATCACTGTCAACTGATGCGTGGAAGGTGAGGTGTGATGTTGCCAGGTGGGTTGTTGCCAAGGATAGGGCACGGTCGTGCTGACACGATCAATCAGGTTTTGGCCGATCAGTTGCGGGGTGTTTTGGGCCAGTGCGATGGCTTCCTGATCCGAAAATTCGGTTGTAATGCAGCCATTCAGTGCACCCTGTGTGCGCAAATGATGCGTGAGCGCACGCGTGTCAATGTGCGTGATGCCAATCACTTGATATTGATTTAACGCATCCAATAGACTTTTTTGTGCGCGATAATTACTGGGGTTGTGACAGCATGTTTTTGTGATGAGTCCCTTGCAATGTATGGTGTTTGATTCCATATCAGCTTCATTAAAACCGACGTTACCTATATGTGGGGCGGTGAAGCAAATAAGCTGTTGGTCATAAGAGGGGTCAGTGAGAATTTCCTGATAACCGCTCATGGCTGTGTTGAAAACCAATGTTCCACAGGTTGTGCCTGTATTTCCAATGGATAATCCGTTAAAGATCAATCCATCTTCCAGTGCAAGGATGGCTGGACGCATCCGTAGAAGCTCCTGTTGTATCCGTTAAGACAGCAGTGTGACAGGTCTTGATCTTTTAGACAATCTTTAAATCACAATACGAAATTGGGCCTGGTTTCAAAGATGATGGCATGGTTGTTTGTGGCAGTCTTTTTCAAGATGTGTTTTTTTGTCGGAAGAAGGCTGTGATGTGATCGAACCAACGTTGTGCTTTAGGGGTATGGTTGGTGTGATCTTCATCAAGTAAGGTTTGAAATGTTCTTAAATGTTGTTTTTGTACTGCATTCAATTTGATCGGTGTTTCAACGCTGACGCGGCATAATAGATCGCCTGAAATTTGTTTTCGGGTTTTCGGAAAACCTTTCCCACCCAATCGAAATACACTGCCAGATTGTGTTTCAGGTGGAATTTTTAATTTAACCTTGCCCGTTAAGGTGGGCACTTCAATCTCGTCGCCTAAAGTGGCTGTGACAAAACTAATCGGCACTTCGCAGGTTAGGTTTTGACCCTCGCGTTTGAAAACAGGGTGAGGTTTGATGCGAATTTGAATAAACAAATCGCCAGAAGGGCCGTTGTTGGGGCCTGCTTCACCTTTGCCAGTGAGTCGCATTTTATCACCCTGATCAATGCCCACAGGGACTTTGATGGCTAAGGTGCTGGTTTGTTCTGTGCGACCTGCACCCGAGCAGGCTTTGCAAGGTTGATTAATGCTTGATCCGCGGCCATAACATGTTGGGCACGTTTGCTGTAGGGTCAAAAAGCCTTGTTGTAAGTGAATTTGACCGCTGCCACGGCATCGTTGGCAGACGGTGGGTTCTGTGCCGGCTTTACAGCCATTGCCGCCACAGGTGTTGCAATTCTCAAGCGCCTGAATTTCAATGCGTTTTTCTGCGCCGTGTACGGCTTCATCTAAGGCGATTTCGAGGGTGTAGATTAAATCATTTCCACGTTGGGCACGTTGAGCGTCACTGTGTGCGCCACCGCCCCCAAAAATATCACCAAAGATATCTCCAAAAATATCACCTAAATCGGATGAAAAATCAGGGCCTGGGCCGCCACCTCCGCCCATGTTGGCAGCACTGTGACCAAATTGATCATAGTTTGCACGTTGTTGTTCATTAGAGAGCGTATCATAAGCTTCCTTCGCAGCTTTAAATTTATCTTCAGCGGCTTTGTCGCCAGGATTGCGATCGGGATGATGTTTCATGGCCAAGCGCCTGAATGCTTTTTTGATTTCATCTTGCGTGGCATTTCGAGAAACTTTGAGCGTTTCGTAGTAATCTTGTTTTTCTGACATCCTTCAATCCTAACGATCGGTTTATGATATCTTAAAGGAAAAGGTCCACACTGTCATGTTGTATGGACCTTTTCAGCTGTGCTTTTGAAAAAGACTTATTTTGTGCTGTCTTCCTCATCTTTAACTTCTTCAAATTCAGCATCGACAGTTTCATCTGAAGTTGTTTCAGCCTGATCTGCTGTATCACTTGCTGCTTCTGTTGCGTCTGCTTCTCCTGCCTGTTGGCTCTGTTGCGCATAGGCACGTTCAGTGACAGGGGCAGATGCTTCAGACAATGCTTGCATTTTAGCTTCAATCTCTGATATATCCTCAGATTTATTGGCTTCTTTCAATGCTTCAATGGCTGTTTCAATGGCTGATTTTTCATCATCTTTCACTTGATCAGCAAGGTCTTTAACAGCTTTTTCTGTTGCATGAATCAACGCATCCGCTTCATTGCGCTTGGTGGTCAGTTCATGGAACTGTTTGTCGCTTTCGGCATTTTCTTCAGCGTCTTTAATCATTTTTTCGATGTCTTCGTCTGACAGTTTTCCAGATGACTGAATCGAAATGGATTGTTCTTTATTGGTCGCTTTATCTTTAGCCGAAACATGCAAAATGCCATTGGCATCGATGTCAAAAGTGACTTCGATTTGAGGCATACCCCGTGGTGCAGGGGGAATGTCTGTTAAGTCAAATCGCCCCAGTGATTTATTGGTATCAGCACGATCTCGCTCTCCCTGTAAGACATGTACGGTTACAGCTGTTTGATTGTTATCTGCTGTCGAGAACACTTGTGAAGTTTTTGTTGGGATGGTCGTGTTTTTCTTAATCAAAGAAGTCATGACGCCGCCCATGGTTTCAATGCCTAATGATAATGGTGTGACATCCAACAGTAAAATATCTTTCACATCGCCTGATAAAACACCTGCTTGAATGGCAGCACCCAAGGCCACCGCTTCATCTGGATTGACATCGCGTTTAGGTTCTTTGTCAAAAAATTGTGAGACCGCTTCTTGCACTTTAGGCATGCGTGTTTGGCCACCGACTAGAATGACATTGCTGATCTCTGAAAGTTTTACACCCGCGTCTTTGATTGCAATTTTACACGGGTCAATGCTGCGTTTGATCAAGTGCTCAACCAAGGCTTCAAGTTTAGCACGTGTCACTTTCATTTTAAGGTGCTTAGGCCCTGAGCTATCAGCTGTGATATAAGGTAGGTTGACATCTGTTTGTGCCGTAGAAGACAGGTCAATTTTGGCTTTTTCAGCAGCTTCTTTAAGGCGCTGCATGGCCAATGGATCTTTGGATAGGTCAATGCTCTGTTCTTTTTTGAATTCACTCACCAGATGATCAATCAAGCAATGATCAAAATCTTCACCACCCAAGAAAGTGTCACCATTGGTTGCCAATACTTCAAATTGATGCTCACCATCGACATCAGCAATCTCAATGATGGAGATATCAAAAGTGCCTCCACCTAAATCATATACAGCAATTTTACGATCACCGCGCTGTTTATCCATACCATAGGCCAGTGCGGCTGCTGTGGGTTCATTGATGATACGTTTGACTTCAAGCCCTGCGATACGACCTGCGTCTTTTGTGGCTTGCCGTTGACTGTCATTGAAATAAGCTGGAACGGTGATCACGGCATCTGTGACCTCATGTCCTAAATAAGCTTCTGCAGATTCTTTCATATTCTTAAGAATCACTGCACCAAATTGTTCAGGAGACCATTCTTCTTTTTTACCTTTGTGATTGACAACAAAACGTACATCACCATTTTTGCCCGCTTTAATTTTATAGGCAACTTTACAATTTTGAACAACTTTATCTTTATACAAGTGACCCATGAAACGTTTGGTCGCATAAAATGTTTGTTCTGGATTGGTGGCTGCTTGGTTGTATGCGGCTGTACCGACCATTAATGAATCTTCATCACCAAATGCGATAAAAGAACGTGTGGTGCGTTGCCCGGATTTGTTTTCAATGATGCGGGGTTTGCCGCCTTCCATTACAGCAACACATGAATTGGTGGTGCCTAAATCGATTCCGATCGTTGCTGAAGTTGCCATAATTGTCTCCTTAATGTTGTATCAATGCTGTGGTCAATGACCTTACATGACTAGATTGGGATGTTTTAAAATAAAACAAGTGAGCTGTTGCTGGGGTTTTGAACTGTTTTTTTCTATGTATTTGTTTTTAATGTATAATTTATTCTTTTTTTGAACGTGAGTATCGCCTTGTTATTTGGAGACCATCACCAGTGCTGGGCGTAATGCTCGATCTTTCAGGCGATAACCTGTTTGAAGCACTTGAGTGACAGTATTACTCGGGTGCTGACTTTCAGCATCTGTACCAATGGCTTCATGAAAGTGAGGATCAAAAGGTTTGTTCAATGGATGCACTTTTGTGACGCCTTCTTTAGCTAAAGTGTCTAACAGCATTGTGAATGTCAGTTTTAAACCTTCGGTGATAGGGCCAGCAATCGGATGTTGACAGGCCTCTTCAGAACAATTATCAATGCCTTTTTCTAAACTGTCTAAGACAGGTAAGAGTGCTTTAATGAGACTTTGCGTGCCAAATTGTCGCGTGGTTGCGATTTCTTGAGCGGCGCGTTTTCTTGCATTCTCGGCATCAGCTTGGCTGCGTGCACACAGCGCTTTCCATTGTTCGATCTCTGTTTGTAATTGATCATGTTGTTTCATTAAGGCATCAAACTCGGGTGTTTGATTTTTGGAAGTATCAGCCGTTTGGCCTTCTTTAAGTGCTTCAGAGGGCGTTTCGGGTTGTTTCAGTGTATCGGCAGATACAGTGGACTTATGTTTAGAAGGTTTTTTAGAATGACTGCTCATGTGTTGCGTCCCAAGATTCAATTAGGTTTTGTTTTACCATAAATGTTTGGATTAATTCAAGTCGGGGCATTTAAATTGTCAGTATCTGTTATTGATATAGAGGCATTTGAGTTAATATTTTACTTGATATATTTGACCGTTGTTGGGTGTAGGTTGGTGAATTAAAGGGGCTTAAAGCCTGTATTTTGAAGCAAGATGGCTTGCTTTGCAATTTTAATTCTTTTAGTCTATCAGTTTTGACGACTGACACTATTGATTGTTTTACAATGGGAGTGTACCAATGATGTGGATTGTGATTGCAATTGTTATTTTGTTACTGTGCTTTATCATCATGACATACAATAAACTAATTGGCATGATTGAAGCCGTTAAAAATAATGAAAAACAAATCGACATTCAGCTAGACCGTCGTTTCAAGGTGTTTGAATCACTGATTGAAGTGCTTAAAAAGTATATGGATTATGAGCAATCCACCTTGAAAGAAGTGGTGGCTTTAAGAAACCAAGCACAGCAAGCGAAGCAAGCAGGTGATGCGAGTGCACGCATTGCAGCAGAAAATCAAATTTCGGGTTTAATTCCAGGTATTAACCTTGTGTTTGAACAATACCCAGATCTGAAAGCCAACCAAAATGCACTGCAATTACAGGAAGAAATTGTTAATACTGAAAATAAGTTGAGTTATGCTAAGCAGGCCTTTAATGATGCAATTGAACGCTATAATGCGACGAAGAAATCTTTCTTTGAAGCGATGGTGGTGAGCTTTTTTTCCAAGGCATTAGATCAAGAATTTACGTATTGGCAACTCACAGAGGATCAGGTTCAAGAGCAAGAAGCCTATCGCGTGAAGCTTTAGGCGGCTGACGGATGTCTCACGCTGAGTCAGGGGGGCCAATGCGTACCATGGATTGGCGTGCAGCCATCCGTTTGAATCAACGCAAAACGAAATGTGTCCTAGGCGCTTATATCTTAATCTATCTTGGATTAGGATTTTTGTTTGATGTGTATATACACAGTGAATCTTATGTGCTTGGATTTGATGCTCAAGACACGCCTTTGTCAGACATTGTTTTAGGCTTATTACAGGGACATATATTCCCGTATGCGCTGATCGTTTCTTCGGTCATTGCAGTATTTTCGATCTGCATTGCGTTTGTATTGCATGATAAATTAATACTGTTAGGCACGCGATCTCGTGTATTGAATTTAGAAGATGATCTATCACTCAAAGAACGTCAGTTCTATCATGTGGTCGAGGAAATGAAAGTGGCAGCGGGTTTAGCGTATATGCCTAAGCTTTACATCATTGAAGCTGATTATATGAATGCATTTGCCAGTGGATATAGCGAAAAATCTGCTTTGATTGCTGTGACACAACGGTTACTTGATCAGTTAGACCGTGAAGAATTGACTGCAGTGGTGGCGCATGAATTAACACATATTCGGCATTTAGACATTAAAGTGACACTGATGGCCTCTGTTTTATCAAATTTATTACTCATGTTAATTGATATCTTGTTTTTTTGGGCATTGCCTCGCTCAAATAGCCGTGCACAACGTGGGGGAAATGGATTATTCATAGCGATCATGATATTGCGTTACACTTTGCCTGTGATCACGGTATTATTGGCATTGTTTTTAAGCCGTACGCGAGAATATATGGCAGATGCAGGGTGTGTTGAGCTCATGCGCAATAATGAACCTTTGGCCAAAGCACTGAAAAAAATTGCTCAGGACCATCAACTCAATCGGACCACGCAGGCCCAGGCCTACCGGACCACCCCGCATGAGGCTGTGCGTCGAGAAGCCTATATTTTTGATCCTATGAAAGCGGGCGTGCAGACTAAACAAAGTCTGACAGATTTTTTCTCGACCCATCCTGGTATTGACAAGCGTCTTAAAGCCTTGGGATGTCGGAGTGTTCAAGATGAGCACGCTTGATCATAAAAAACTTAAAATGTGGGCCAGCGTGCAGAGCGGCATCTGTATACTACTTTTGTTGGCGAGTTTTTCTTTAGAGCATTTTTTTCATTTGATGCCGTGTGTGTTGTGTCAATTACAGCGTGTCGTTGTGTTTGGAATGATTTTATGTGCATTGATTCAGTGCTTCAATTTAAATCGAAGGGTGTGTTTTTTGATCAGCTCAGGGTGTTTAGGGGGTTTGATCATGAT
>JAAZZZ010000169.1 GCA_014238985.1 Gammaproteobacteria bacterium | reverse complement strand
GATGTTACGCCTATTGTTCGCGGTGGGCGGACCCCGCTGGTAGCAATTACGAGCGAGCTGTATGAGGCAATGATGTCTGATGTTGCAGTTTTTGCTGATCTTATGTGTTCTGGAGAATCATTATTTTGTCAGAGGTTTGCAGCCTCAAATGCGCTTGATTTGAATGTGCTGGGTCTTGATCCAATAGCGCTATCTTCTCGAGCTTCTCGAGCTTCTCGAGTTGAATTGACTGCTCAGCCTGTTGTGCAAGGCCCTTTAGCACCGATCTTGCGTGATATGGATCCTGGCCCTAAATCTAAATTCTGGGCTTTTTTAGGTCAGCATGCTGAGCTTTCAGGGTTACAGGATGTGCTTGAGTCTTTAATGATAGGCCATAAGACCGTTTCTATTCAGCATAGCCCTCGTGATCAAGATGCTATTATGCTATGTGCTCTGGAAGACCTTAGGATTGTATTGGAGGATTTGGATCGGCGATGTCGAGCGTGGCATCTTGATTATTCCACTTGGGATGCTCAATTGCTTGAACAGTCTTTTAATGAAGTTGATTCAAGCAAACTGTTGTTTAATCCAGAGCAGCTGGTGATTAACATTGGGGCGCTTTTAGAACGCATAGAGTGCGATTCAGATCGTGAAACACAATGGCAGGAAATACCATCTATATTGCCTCGATTGCTTTATCACGGGCTGCAATCTGAAGGATTGATTTTGAAAGATACCGGACCTTTGGTCGTATCAATCCTAGATCAGTCCAGACCTTTCTTTCAGGCTGGGCTGCACCCTTTAACTAAGAGGGCTAATGCTCTTCATTCTGATGCTTGGTGGGATCGTGCTCCCCTGTCACTTGTTGACTTAGGCGCCTTAACAGCTGATGAAGCTGCTTTGCGGATGGTTGTGGGCTATCGAGGTGATCGCTTTCCTGTTTGCTGGTATCGAAACGTCCTGGCGTCGATCAATCAATGTCCTCTGCTTCAAAATCTCGAGGGTTTTACTGCCCTTGCTCTATCTGATTTTCCGAAATATGAATTACAGCGCAAGCTGTATCCGCTTCAATCTGGCCATGCAGATGTCAACTTGGTTAAAGCACGTTTGCTCTTGATGGTGGTTCAATCTACCATGGGCGCTGCATACAGTGAGGCTCTTTCTGAACAAGAGGCCACAGCACTTGTTAATCAGATGCTTAAGGTTGTTAACTCAATAGATAATGCAGTCACGAGACAGCCGATAGATAATATGTTTGCTGTGGAGATTGTCACACGCATCTATCACTTGGTTACCTTTAGGGTTGGAGGCTGCGCGCCTTATCAGCCAGGTAAGATTGATTTACGTACTTTATCTATACTATTTGATTTTTTTGCTGATCATTTCAGCACTTTAGTTCAAAAACGTTCGGCCTCTTATCAGGAGATGGAGCGGCAGCTAGAATTATTTGTTGAGGCGGTTAAAGCGCTTGGAGTGCTGAATTTTCCAAAGGCTAACCTTCAAACGTTTAAAACTTTTCTCAGCCTTTATGCGTGCACACAAGATCTGGATCAGTTCCCTTCGTTATATCGTCAAATTTGGCTCTTACAATTTTTTCAATCTTTTGAGGCTCAGATGAATGGCCAGGGTGGCGGTGATGCCTCGAGGATTGGTGCTCCTCTTTTAGAGCAGCTTTTAGCATCAGCTGATTCATTTCGTAGTGCTGTATGGACATATTTTTTAAAACAGTTTCAAACATGTCAAAATTAATCAGCGATTTAAATTTTTAATTGTACAATGATTCATGTCTAGTTCCAAAATATTGAATAGTATTTTGAATTTTTCAGTCAAACAAATTTGTTTTGGGTG
>JAAZZZ010000168.1 GCA_014238985.1 Gammaproteobacteria bacterium | reverse complement strand
ATACGCCTGCATAGCCTCACGGCATGTACGTTGATCCTTGCCTTGCAGAAGAGCCTTAAAGCTTTTCTGCCCTGCTGCTTCAGGCGCTGCTGCTTCATCTTTAGACTCTGGATAATGCTCTACTACACTTGGATCAGCACCGCCTTCAAGCAAAGCACTTACGACAGCTGGACGCTCATTCATAACCGCTAAGATCAGCGCGGTTTGGTCGTGTTCATTTTTAAGGTCGGGATGAGCCTTCGCAGCAAGCAAAACCTGCACACAGTCTACATGACCATTTTGAGCCGCAACCATCAGCGCGGTGGTGCCCTCTTTATCTGAAACCTCAAGATCGGGCTTAGTTTTTGCAGCCAGTAAGGCCGTCACGACATCTGTATGGCCCGTTTGAGCCGCAACCATCAGCGCGGTCGCGCCGCCTTCATTTTTAAGGTCAAGAACCCCCTGTCTTAGCAAGGCCTTCACGACATCTGTATGGCCCGTTTGAGCCGCCACGATCAAGGCAGTATTGCCCTGTTTGTTTTGAACGTTAGGCTCAGCGCCCGCATTCAATAGAATCTGCACGATACCTGTATGGCCCCCATTAGCCGCAAGTATTAGCGCGGTGTCCTTGGCTTTGTTTTGAATCTCACGATCAGCGCCCACATTCAATAGAGCTTGCACGATCTCTGCATGACCCCCGAGAACCGCACACATCAGCGCGGTTTGATCCAGTGTGTTGTGAGCGTTAATATTAGCGCCTGCATCCACCAAAGCCTTCACGACAGCTGTATGGCCCTTGGAAGCCGCAAACATCAGCGCGGTGTCGCCGTTTGTTTTTGTTGCATTAATAGCTTCTTCTGACATGCCTGTAAGCAACGCCTGCACGCTTGCTGTATCGCCCTTGGAAGCCGCCAAAATCAGCGCGGTGCTGCCCAATTTGTCTTGAAGGTCAGTCTTAGCGCCCGCAGACAGTAAGGCCTGCACGATCTCTAGATTGCCCTGTTTAACCGCCTTGAGTAGCGCAGTTTTGCCGAGAGTGTCTGGTGCATTAATAGCGTTGGGTGTCATTTTTTGAAGCAAAGCCTTAACGTTAGCTAAATGATTTATTTTATTTGGCAAAGTACCCAACTGAGAACCATGATGCATAATCAGGAAGCCCAATGCTCTAGCATAGTTTTTCGCATGAGCCTCACGAACCCTATGCCCTTCAGGAAAGGTCATATCTTTCATAGAAGCACTTCGCCTAATCAAATGAGCAATCTGTACAGGAGAAAAAGACCTATTTTTACTTGCCGCTAGAACCAGCAGAGTACCCACCTCCCCCCCTACATCAAATTGAGCGCCTAGCACAGCAGCAACATTAGTTCCGGCACGGTGGCGATCCAATCTCTGCATGTACTTCTCAAGAGCATCACGCGGCTTATTTAGCCACGCTCTACAATAATAGAGATCTGCGAAAATCAAAGCACCTGCACGATCCAGGATATCCGCATCATAAACGTACTGTAAAGCGAAGCGCGGCCCAAAATTTCCCGCCGTATGGCCTGCAGTGTCCTTCAACTCAAAGTTTGCACCTGCTGTGAGCAAAACTCGAATAACATTTCGATCCATTTGAGTCCTCTGTGTACTATCGTGCGAAGATAATTTATGACCCACCTTCATCAGGGCGGTACTGCCCTGTTTGTTTTGAACGTTAGGATCAGCACCTGCATCCACCAAAGCCTGCACGATGTCTGTATGGCCATTTTGAGCCGCACACATCAGCGCGGTGTTGTCGGCTTTGGTTCTTGCATTAGGATCAGCGGCTGCAGCCACCAAAACCTTCACGCTTTCTGTATCGCCCTTGTTAGCCGCAAACATCAGC
>JAAZZZ010000167.1 GCA_014238985.1 Gammaproteobacteria bacterium | reverse complement strand
CCGATCACCACCCCTCTGTATAATAATTCTTCTAATACAGGAGATAACGCTAGCCCTAACATCAAAACTCCCTGATGCGTAAGGGTCATATGGTTCACAATCAAATCCCAATGCCACGGGAAATGCGCATGTTGTGCAATGCCTGACAGGTGAGCAATGCTCCCTGCAGCCAAACCGCAAAGACTTGCGTAAAAACACGCTTTAAGCGTCAGCCGCTCGCCAAAAACATCTCGAAAGCTAATGGTATCCCATCGGCCAAACACACCCAGCATGCTCAAACAATATAACCAAACCCACCCAACAAAAATCTCACCTAAACTCAAACGGGTCGCATGCAAGGTATGACTCGCACTGATACGAGGCCAATGCTGCATTGCCCAAAACAGAAAACATCCCAAAATGGTTGCAATGCCTAAACTCAGCAGATGCTTTTTGATCACTTGGCTTTCAAGATTCATCATTCGATGGCCTACGCTCCCTATAGAATCATGGCTATGGGTGGACTTGAACCACCGACTTCAGCATTATGAGTGCTGCGCTCTAACCAGCTGAGCTACATAGCCAATCAGGCCTCATTGTCTAAATTTGTCTTGGGTTTGTCAACTGTGTAATGCCTGCGATGCAAGCGCTAATCGACGCGCTAACATCGCTTGACCCAGTGCTGCGCCCGCATGCCCCTCTGCTTGTAAGGCCGCAACATCCACAATCTGTGCAGCCAAAAACACCGTTAACCACGCTTTAAATATCTCCGAAAATTCAATACCGATCACTGGGTGCGCTTGACATACATTCAACCAATTTTGGAAACGATCTGGTCGGCGCCAAGCATCCATCTGCGTACAACACTCAACAAATCTATCTGCACTGCCATCTACCTGTTTCCACATACCCTCAGCCATCCATAATGCTGGTGTTCTCCATGCTTGTGGCACCACCAAGCGCTCAAACCCTGTTTGAAGCCGTTTAACATCTTGATCAATACAACACCATAAAAATCGATCCATCTTAGCCTCTGAAGGCAACACATCCATGCCAGAACAATTCGGTGTTGACGTCCAAATATGCGTGATGGTTTCAAGCACATCTAGCTCAAACAATACATCAAAAAATTTCTGTGGTTCTACTTCAGTCAGCGCTGTTGTCAACTCTTGCCAAATCCGCGCAGGCATCAATGCTTTAAATTCACCGGCATCACGCATCTCTTTCAATAACGCCCAAGTTTCATCTGCAATCGTAAACGTAGGCAATTTTGCAGCAAACCGGGCAATACGGAGCGCACGCACTGGGTCTTCACTGAAAGCTGGGCTGACATGACGTAAACATTGATGTTCAAGGTCTTTCTGTCCTCCAAATGGATCGATGATATTGCCTGATGCATCTTGAGCCATGGCATTGAGGGTTAAATCACGTCGCTGTAAATCTTGTTCTAACGTAACGTCTGGATCTGCGTGACACTCAAAACCACGGTAACCTTGTCCCACTTTGCGCTCTGTTCGTGCCAGTGCATATTCTTCATGGGTTTTTGGATGTAAAAATACTGGAAAATCTTTTCCAACCGATTGATACCCTTGTTGTTCTAGCGTCTCTGGCAACTCACCAACCACCACCCAATCACGATCTTTCACGGGATATCCCAGCAATTGATCTCGAACAGCACCCCCTACCAAGTAAACGGCCATCTTTCACCTCACCCAGAAATATTCTGTGCTTTCCATTCAATGATCAACACGCTATCATACACGCTGATTAAAAGCTCGGGATTTATCTGAAAATGCCTGTCGTTCAATCCATCATCATGCGCAGTTTACACACCATGCACCAGATAGGCTTACGCTGCCTACAACTGAGC
>JAAZZZ010000166.1 GCA_014238985.1 Gammaproteobacteria bacterium | reverse complement strand
TCGATGCCCGTGCCAAAGCACACGTAATTGTTCCAATGACTCCATCTGATCCAATGGACTGGGTTCCCAAGCTAGATACTCTGCTAAAAACCCAACACGATAGGCATAGATTCCAATATGTCGATAATGCTGCCCTTTCATCTGCTTAGGCTCTACGGCAAAACTCCCTTGTTCCCAAGGAATCGGTGCTCGACTAAAATATACGGCAAAGCCACGTTTATTTAAAATGACTTTCACTACGTTTGAATCGAACAACACCGCTTCATCGGTAATCTTTTCACACACTGTGGTTAATTTGACAGTATCATGAATCGTCATGTCTTCGGCAACTTGTTGAATCACTTCAGGGGGCGCTAAAGGTTCATCACCCTGTAAATTGACCACAATATCCTGATCGTCATAGTCCATTGCAACCACAACTTCTGCTAAGCGATCTGTCCCTGAAGGATGATCCGCAGATGTCATACACACCATCGCACCAAAGCCCTCAGCAACCTGACGAATTTCTTCAGAATCAGTTGCAATGACCACACTGCTTGCACAGCTTTCAACTGCACGATTATACACATGCTGAATCATCGGATAACCCGCAATATCAGCCAAGGGCTTGTCTTTTAGCCGAGCAGCACTTAATCGGACAGGAATGACAACCCGAAAATTATTAAATTCACTCATTTTATTTAATGCCCTAAAGCTTGCGTCCTATTTCTTTTTACCATCTAAAAACTTTGCAATTGCACATTGACCTGCAAAACCACTGGCCAACAACAAAGCACCGATCACTAAAAAAAACATCACGTTCAGATTAAGTGCAACTCCTCCAATTAAAATTGCGCCAATTAAAATTCTAAATCTTTTTTCAAGCTCAGAAATAGAAGTCATTTCAAACCCTTTAGCCATGCCTCACCTCCATGAATTCAGAATGTAGCCAGTATACCGTGCTGAAACTTTGCCGCAACGCTTTTTTATATATTTTTATTGTACAAGCACAAATACACTGTTATACCCAATGACCCATCATGGCTGTGTAACAGACGTTCCTTCTAATTCTGTTGAGGGGTTCGGGTCTTGCTTGCTAACAGCTGCTGTGCTGTTTTTCAGATTAATGGGGGGGGAACAGACAGGTTTTGTAAAAGATACGGCCTGCTTGGGATGTGTTATGGGCTTCTCTTGAGCCGCTGCATTAAGTGTAGAGTTGTCTTGATGCCCTAATCCCATGCAGCATAGTATACTTACAAATGCAAACCCAACAGGAATACTGATGTAAAAAACCATCAGCAACGGTATTTTGATCGAAGCAACAAGCCCTACTAATAATAAAAGACCTAATAATAAAATAGCATAACCTGGTTGACCAAACTTTAACACTTGTGAATTTTTCATTGTAGCATCTACGCCCGCTAGATCATCGGACACGCGCACAAACACTGCAGACCAGAAAGGTGCAACCAATGCATCAAATGTTAAAGCTTGCATTGCATAACCTGAGGCAATGGCCCGCACAACACATGCTGAAATGTAAAGAAATCCTAGAAAAATATAAGACCCATGTTTACAGGGTTTATCCATCAGATAATTCCATGAAAATGTTTGATACTTGTGATACAAAAATGTAGACACAACCCACAGTGATTTTAAAATCATCAACCATAATGCAATATGAATGACAGCATGTAAGAGGGGGTGCATGACCGACACCACTTGAAGATCACCCGGCATATGGAAAAACACCTGTGCAAATGCAACAACACCACGCTCTAACATATAAACAAAACTTTGTGTTATAAAATGTGACCCAATCCCTAATCCTAAAAACCATAACACTTCACCCATCAGTTGGTTTTTTTTGAGCAAGGTTGA
>JAAZZZ010000165.1 GCA_014238985.1 Gammaproteobacteria bacterium | reverse complement strand
TGATGCCCATGATTGCAGGCATCTTGAACATGCCTCCTTTAAAATTCACCTTTGCCATCATTCCTTCGGCAATCTTATGGACCATTGTTTATTTATTCCCTGGAATCCTATTGGGCGCACTTTCTATTGATTTTCCCAATACGATTCCTTTAAACATCATTGGCTGGAGTCTGCTCATCTTGGTGATACTTGCCCTTGTCATTAAAACAAGTCTCATACTGGTCCATCGATATAAAGAAAATATTCATACCTCGTTTAAACACATGATCACCACCCTTCATATTCAAAAGTTACCCTTAGTGAGTCATGATCTGCATGATGCAAATGTACAATTACAACATTTGATCCTCACAAGCCTATATGCAGCATTATTTTGCATCATTTCAATATGGGTGACTCAAAAAGCTTGGATCATTCAAGCAGATATTCCTTTATATACTTTCATGCAAAGTCTCCATACACCTTGGCTCAATCATTTAATGCAATTGATCACCTTCCTCGCTGATAAAAAAGTTTTGTTTTCAACTGCGCTCTTTAGTGCCACACTCATGCTATTACAAAAGTCTAAACGTAAGCTCGCATTCACATGGCTGGCTTACATGATCTGTGCTGCCATCATCATTAAAATGGCTAAGCTATCAATGCATATTGAACGCCCGCCAATTCTTGCACCTATTTTGGGACATACGAGCTTTCCCAGCGGTCATATTTCTTACTTAACAGCCTTACTGGGCTTTTTAGCACTGTTAATTAAAGATATTGCACCAACGATGAAACAACAACGATGGATTTATCACCTCAGTTGGTTTACACCTATTTTCATCGCGATCACACGTTTATACCTTGGCGCACATTGGCTAACCGATATCATCGGTGGTTTTCTGCTGGGCTGGAGCATCGCACATCTGGGGGTTGCACTCATCTATCCTCAGATTAAAAAGATCAAAATACCGCACCAATTGCTGAAACTGTCTGCAATCATCTGGGTATTATCTGCTTGCATTTATGCCAATATGCACTTTCATAATTTTTATCAAAATACCTTTCCGGATCCAAAACATTTCAGCCTATCAACTCAGCAATGGAAAGCGGCTGGCTCGGTTCCATTAAGTTATATACGTTATAATCGTTTTGGCCATCCTCGAGATATTTTGAACATTCGTTGGGCTGATCGTGGCGCCCATATCATGCACATACTGAATCAACATCATTGGAAATGCATTAATTTTCCAGAAGAGTTTTTCATGCGAATGTGGCTTAAATTGACACAAAAAAATTACCGAGGTCTACCCCTACTCATCCCTCATTATAAAGGTCAAGCGCCCATCATGGTTGCAGTTAAACATCAAACACATAGCCGTCATGCAGTGATTTTCTTATGGCCATCACATCATTTTTATCACAATCAGCCCATTTGGATTGGCAGTATTTACACCACCCAAAAACGCAAAAACTCCTTCCCCACATGGGGAAACCGTTTATACCGTCTTAACCCCATGCAGGTTTTATTTAAACATCAACCCTATCTCTTACGCATCATTCCACAAAAATATTGGGCTCATACTCAGTTGAATTGGGATGGCCACTTAATTTTACTCCATCATCCATGGATCGCACGGGGGCAGCATGACAATTCCTGAACCTCTTCAACATTTATGTGCTCTGTATACAGATGATTCAAGCCATATTGAACCTCTCATGAATGAACTGCAGAACCTTAAATTTACCACTGATCAATTGATTCACCACATCGGTGACCCTAACGCACCGTATCGAACCAGTTACCTTTGTACTTCGATTGACCAAGCACAAACCCTTTTAACCACACGTTCATCAGAACAGTGGCAACATACCCCGCCCCTCTCTCCTAAAATTGCTTTTCTCTTCACGG
>JAAZZZ010000164.1 GCA_014238985.1 Gammaproteobacteria bacterium | reverse complement strand
GCTTTGTCAACGTAGATTATGTCCTCCTAGCTTATCTGCGCATACATCCCCAGATGTGATAGCAAAGATCATCGGTGAGCAAGCGAAAGCCTCTCCAATACCCATGCCATCGCAGCTGCTCGACAGAATTTTAACAGAAGCGGCGCCTAAGAATCAAACAGCAGCGGCGGCTGAGGATCAAGCATCATGGAACCCATGCCTCATCCAATGATGATTAAATTCACTACAATACAAGAGAAAGAGCTCCCTCGACGTCTTCAAAGGTTGGCTTTCGCGCAGCTTTGTCAACGTAGATTATGTCCTCCTAGCTTATCTGCGCATACATCCCCAGATCTTGGAGAAATGATCGGTGCGAAAGTCTGTTCAACATAAACAAAACCGGAGCTCTCCGCCAAAATTTTAGCCGCCATACCATGCTTCAAGCACAACAACCCCCATCAGCACAAAAGCCAGCACCAGAAGAAGCAGCAGCAGAGCCTGAACCAGAGGTGGTATCCAGGCCCTGATCTTTGCCCCCACTGAACGGATTACATTTTAAATGCATCATCTCATTTAAGCGCGCACTTAAAACACGTGATGCCATGAGCCTACTTGAATACGCATCTATTTTTTGTGTAAACTTCACTTCAAGATGCATAAACAATAGACACATACAAGCGTATTTGGAGAGGCATATGACCGATCAGCTGAAAACCCACGGCCTTGATGCAGCAATCGATGCTCTTCAGGCTGGGCACGTCATTGCCTATCCAACAGAATCTGTGTATGGGCTGGGTTGTGACCCTTATCATGAACACGCCTGCCAAACGCTCTGCGATCTGAAAGCACGCCATGATGGATCGGGTTGGATTTGTGTCATCGGTGATTTAGAACCCTTACAGTCCTTAGTGGCGCCTTTATCAGAGTCAATGCTCAAAAAACTTCACGAAACATGGCCCGGACCCACCACATGGGTGCTGCCTGCTGCACCGAATCTGCCACCATGGCTCATGGGCCCTAATCAAACAATTGCGGTGCGCTACAGCGCACATCCTGTGGTTCAAGCGCTCTGCAAACTGTTTAAATCGCCCCTCATTTCAACCAGCGCTAACCTCAAGTCTCAACCGCCTGCACAAGACCTCGATACACTGCGCACCTACTTTGATGCACAGACACTCCCCATTGTGCTTAAAGGCGATTTAGGCGGTGCACATCAACCTTGTCGCATGCTATCGGCCTCTGGCAACATCATACGACACTGAGCAACATATTATGAAAAATAATGCTACACAGACAACACTACACCATCGAACAAGACCTTCATTCAAAGTGCTGGGCTTGATCAGTCTCACTGTTTTTTTCATCATCCTCAGCTACTATTATCTAGATCGACCATTGGTCTGGTTTTTACACACACACCATACCCGTCACTGGATCTGGCTGAGACTGCTCTCAGACCACATACCCACCACCATCGGGGCTAGTATTTGCCTGTATTACATTGCCTGTATCTCTGGTTTTATGTTGAATCGAACAGACTGGATTCATCCAAACATTTTACCCATTTGTCATGCCGGGGCCATCGCGCTCTTTATGAAGACGCTGATTAAAAAAGTCTTTGGTCGATACTGGCCTGGCACCTTCATTTGCCATAACCCATCACTCATTCAAGACCATGTCTATGGCTTCAACTGGTTTCAATCAGGCTCTGCATATGAATCATTCCCATCCGGACACACGGCCTTTACAGTCGCTTGCCTTGTCAGTTTGTGTTGGATGTATCCAAAGTTTCGTATTATTTGGATCCTGATCGCATTGGCTGTTGCACTCAGTCAAATCATCTTATATTACCACTTCCTCAGCGATGTCATTGCAGGCGCTTTGCTGGGCAGCTTGATTGCGTACTGCATTGTACACATAACTCAAGA
>JAAZZZ010000163.1 GCA_014238985.1 Gammaproteobacteria bacterium | reverse complement strand
CTGTCGGGATTGTCACTGCCACGGGCGGTAATGTGGTAGCAAATGCCTGGAACTCGACAAATACGGGGCTCAATGTCAATGTACCCATATCCGCCAGTGACACCACTCTTAAAAACCATTGATCTCATGATGCAGAAATGGCAGAGTACGCTCAACACATCATGAGGCATCTATTATGAGAACAAGATACATAGTTTCTTGTCATATCTACACGCCCTTGACCCAACATAACAACGCACACGCCGAGTTCTGTTCATGAGTATTCAATCCCCCTTCGTGGATGCAGCACAGGTCGCTCATTTTGAAGACCTTGCAGAACATTGGTGGAATCCAGATGGCCCTATGCGTGCTTTACATGCAATTAACCCCATTCGCATACGTTGGATTTTAGAACAATTACCCAACACTTCACTTAAATTATGCGATATCGGCTGTGGCGCTGGATTATTCACCGAAGCCATGGCCGATGCAGATCATCAAGTAACAGGCATTGATAGCAGCAAAAAACTCATCCGGATCGCCCAAGGACATGCACAACATTACCAACGAAAGATTCAATATATCCAAACAAATCTAGAAGATTTCATAGTAGAACACACACACGATTTCGACGTCATGACCTGTTTAGAAGTCCTAGAGCATGTGCCTGATCCAGCACGCATGATTGCACAGTGCGCTCAATGCTGTAAACCCGGTGGATTGCTCTTTTTTTCAACATTAAATCGAACCTACAGCGCCTGGTTACTTGGCATACTTGTGGCTGAACATGTCTTAAATTTAGTCCCTAAAAACACACATCAATACGACGCATTCATTCGCCCATCTGAGCTCAAACGCTGGGCCAACCAATCAAATTTAACTTTACAAACAATATCTGGACTTAAGTTTAACCCTATCAACAATACCGCCGCACTGTCCCATGATGTCAAAATTAACTATATGATGTGCTTTAAAAAATCTGATGCATCACAGCATTAATCAACGGGAACAGCTAATGCACGCCCCACAATCTCATTCAAATCAAGTGACAAATTTTGTGTCTCAGCAATACGCTCCAACTGCGCTTTCATCAATGACTGTCGCGTTAAATCAAAACGGCGCCAATGAAGTAAAGGCTGACAAAGTCGTGCAGCTAAATGTGGATTAAACTGTTCTATTTTAATGATCTTGTCAGCTAAAAATTCATATCCTTCACCATTGCTGGCGTGAAAACCGACAATATTGTTTGAAGTGAACATTCCAATTAAAGCACGCACACGATTGGGATTATATAGATCAAATGCTTCATGCTGACATAAAGCTTTCACCTGCTGTAAAACATCTTCTGAAGTTGAAATAGCTTGGCAAGACAACCATTTATCAATGACTAAAGGTTCATGCCGCCATGTCTGATAAAATTGATCTAATACTGATGCACGCAACTCTATATTATTACTATGCACAACAGCAGACACTGCGCCCATCATGTCAGTCATATTATCCGCTTCTTCAAGCTGTTTTTTGCATAACAAATCAGCTTTTGTATCACCTGCATATACGAGATTCATAAGACAAAAATTTCTTAAAGCACGCGTTGAAACATCGTTTAAACTATAATGATAAGGCACTGAGGTCTTACAAGAATGATAAACTTTTTCAAATATATCATAGAGATGAATTGCGCACTGCTTCAGCACCCCTTGACGAATCTCATATAACCGATGAATGTCGGTACCTGGAAATTGCTCAAGCAAATATCGCTCACTGGGAAATGACAACACTTCAACCTGTTCAGCTCGACATTTTTCTGTATTCTGCAAGACATTTGAATACAATTTCTGCTCCTGTATATAATTTTGGCATTCAGCAATCTAGCTGAAGTTGTATTCATTGGTCAAGTTATAGAATGAATTATTTAAATTTTTTTAA
>JAAZZZ010000162.1 GCA_014238985.1 Gammaproteobacteria bacterium | reverse complement strand
AGCACTGAGTTTAATTACACTCCTTATTCTCACCTCTTGGGGATTGTGGCATATTGAGATACTTCAACCTTATGTCAATCAAGTTCAACAATTCTTCATCGCACATTTACTCAACCGTCCCGATCATTTAACACAAGATATTATTTATTCTTTTTTAAAAAAATCGACTCAATTACCCCGATTTGAGCTTTGCATCGTGTTGGTCGTAGTGTGGCTGTTATGGAAAAATATTGAAACAGTATTTAATCATCTCTTTAACATCAAAAAAATACGCCTGTCTGGATTAAGAGCCTCAATTGGTTTGCTCATTTTAATGATCTTACCTATCATTTTGGGCGTAGGCTTTGCCCTGAGCACCACACTCAATGTGCATCTATTTGATCATGCGCACACCCATCTGCTGCTCCCTTGGCTGATCAAAGGCATCAACATGAGCATTGGCATGCTATTATTTTTTATCTTATTTAAATGGATACCCAACTGTAATGTCCCGATCATTGCAGCATTCATGGGCAGTTTGATGACTTGGGTCATGCTTGAGGCGGCAAAATTTAGCCTCACGTGGTACCTCGCCCATCAATCCCTCTATCACTACATTTACGGTCCATTTGCAGCGATTCCTATTTTTTTATTGTGGCTTTACATTGCCTGGCTTATCATACTGTTAGGCGCAGCAATCACTCAAGTGGTGCGGCTTCAAGTACGCTGAATTAAAAGGATAACACCTTATGTTACGGGCCCAATACATACTTGCCGCGCTGTCAATCTGCCTATACTGTAGTACATCCCTTGCAGCACAGTATTCATACGTTTCACACACTCGGGATCAACTCATCGGTCATATTCGAACCATTCAAACTCGATCATATGATACCTTTAATCAAATCGCGCGCACACATGATATTGGGTATGATGAGCTCAAACAAGCCAATCCAAATGTAAACCCCTATAAAGTTCCAACAGGCTCAGTCATGATTTTACCCACTCAGTATATTTTGCCTGATACACCACATCGAGGCATTGTCATTAACTTGCCAGAAAAACGACTTTATCTGTATCGAAAATCAAAGGTATTCACCTTTCCGATTGGCATCGGCCGTTCCGGCTTGACAACCCCAGTGGGCCAATTACACATCATTGGCAAACTGAAAAATCCTGCTTGGAATGTGCCTAAATCAGTGCGCATTGAACAAGCAAAATACGGCAATCACTTGCCTGAAGTGGTGCCCCCCGGGCCCAATAATCCACTTGGACAACATGCCTTGCGTTTATCTAAATCAAATTATCTGATTCATGGCACCCATGAACCCAGTGGTGTCGGCCGCAGAAGCTCTGCGGGTTGCTTGAGAATGTATCCTGAAGATATTCGAAAACTGTACGCCCTTGTTCCAATGAACACACCCGTTATCATCGTTAAACAACCTTTGAAAACTGCAAGAATACAACACACATTTCTCGTCGAATCCCATGCCCCTTTAATTGAAACACTGGATGATCAAAACCTCAGTGACGGCGCAAACATCGACGACACCATGACCCTGTCCGAAGCCCTCACCTACCTGCTCGATATCATGAAAAAAGCCCACGTTAAACCCATTTCAACAGAACTCATTCGCACGCTCTTATTAAGCAGTTCAGGCATACCTGTGATGACTGGGAAATCTTTTTGATGCATCAGCTCTCTGTCACACTCCTCGACCCTCGACTGGGCACACTGTTTCCACGCCCACGCTATGCAACTCAAGGATCCTGCGGTCTCGACCTCATCGCCTGTCCTGAAAGCCCGACCCTCATTGAGCCGAATCAAACACAACTCATTTCCACGGGCATGGCCATTCATCTAGCAAACCCTAAATACTGTGCCACCATTCTGCCTCGCCCAAGCTTAGGACACAAACATGGCTTAGTCC
>JAAZZZ010000161.1 GCA_014238985.1 Gammaproteobacteria bacterium | reverse complement strand
TTTTTATTTGATGATAGGCATCATTCACAGCTTTGAATTTTTCTTCGGCTAAATTCTGCATTTCTTCCCCGAGATGCATCACTTTATCGGGATGGTATTTGTTAGCCATTTTTCGATACGCTTTTTTCACATCTGCATCTGAAACATTTGAGCGAACACCCAATAACGCATAGGATTCAGCAAGCGGAGGTCTTGAGGGGCCACTGCCCATACCACCTCTTTGAGATTGGCCGCCTCCAGCAAACCCAAAATGCGGCACTGTAACATTTAAGCATGCACAAATTTTTTCAAACACAGCCTGTTTTGCTGCACCCATGACGCCATCGGCTAAAGCCATCTGCAACTGTATATCCAAAAACAATCGAATTAAAGTCGAATTATGATGGCATACTGACATTAACTGAGCACATGCTGCGTCGCAATTAAATCCAGGCTGCTTACCACGCCGAAAAGCTTCCATGGCAGCACGACGCGCAACAACACCCATATTGAGTTGAGCCATCATCTGCTCTGCCATCTGAATCTCACGCTGAGAGACCACTCCATCGGCTTTAGACAAATGCCCCATCACTGAAAAAGTTACGTCAAAAAAAACCTGCTGTGATTCGGAATGGGTTTGATTAAAACCAAATTGCCACACCCCTCCTTGAGTTAAAATTGCAGCTAACCCAACATCAAAACGATGTCCCAGCCATATTCCCAGCATCAAACCCAATAAGCCTGAACCAAAAATTCCGCCTAATAAACTTCCAAATAATCCACCAATGACTTTACCGACGATTAATCGCATACCATTTCCCATTGACGGTGCTGAAGAAACACCTCGATTAAGCCAAGGGTATCATCAGCTGTTTGTCCATCAAAACAACTACGCCTTGCCACAATGGGGTTCTCAATACCACAAGCTTCAACCCAGCTATTGAGCATTTTATCTGATGTAAACTCGAATGCACTTCTTTTAAATCGATATATATCACGATACAACCATTCCCCAATGGGTGTAGATTGATGCAGTTTTTCAATGAGGGCCCTACAATTTGGGCGATCTGGAATCCAAGTTTGCGCAAGCATCCAGGGTTGATCTTGAAGCAATAAAATCACCGTACGTCTCCAAGCAGGCCCTTTCCAACCCATCATTGTACTGGCATTATCTCGCTGTACTGAACATATTTTAACTGTGAACGGCATGCCTTTCTCTTTCAATTTCGCACAGGTTGAACCTGGGTCTTTAACCCAAAGTTTTAAGTCAGCTGCAATCTCATCAGCACACTCTGCTTGCCATATCATTTGAGCATCTCACACAACACTCTGTGGTAAACAGGATACACAGCCTATACAAAGATACAAATTAATCGTATACTATAACCTCGATATTTGAGCATTGTTTATATGAAAATTATCTTAAAATTCATACCATCTGTTATGCTGATAGCACTGACTACATCAGTCTACGCAACTTCGATTCAAACACATTTCTTGTCAACACTGGCGCCCAAAGTGAAGATCGCACTACATGATATTGAGACTGAACGTCAGAAATTCAATCGATTACAGCATCAAAGCCAAGAACATCCACTCTCACCTCAACAGATTCAATCACTCCAACACTTGGCACAACGGTATCACATTCAGCATTGGCAGCCTGACCAAACTCAATCCTGGGAAGCCTTAAATACACGTGTTGATACCTGGCCAATCTCTCTCATTTTAGCTCAAGCAGCCATAGAATCTGGCTGGGGACATTCTCGTTTTGCTCAAGAAGGCTATAATTTATTTGGCCTGCACTGCCATACAACAGGTTGTGGCATCATCCCTAAACACCGCGCGCCTCAGCAACATTATGAAGTTCAACGTTTTCCCAATCAATTGTCCTCTATTCGTACATATCTTCACACACTGAACACACATCCAGCCTATCAAGCACTGCGACAACTGCGAGCGACTGCAC
>JAAZZZ010000160.1 GCA_014238985.1 Gammaproteobacteria bacterium | reverse complement strand
AGGACCCAACTAAGCAAGGATTTTTTTCTCATCTGCTGCATCTGCTGCATTTGCTGCTGTGTTCACTGGCGGTTTCGGACATGCTTATAACTATGGTTTTATGGAGTATAGTGAGTGTTATGAAATTTGAAATATGTGTTCCATTGGAAATGATGATCTATCATATGCTCCGATTCACCATACATGTTTTTCAATTTTTAAGGACTTTTATCCATTTTGTAGTAGGGTGGCCGTTTGTCAATCATGATGGGCAGCATATTGCGACTCTAAAGGAAGATTACGATTGCAGACAGGAGAAACTACAACGGCATGTAGAGGCTCCTGTGGTTAATGAGCGCTCAAATTTAATTTACTTAGGGAGCTCTTATCGCCGACATCCGATTGGTGGATGGTTACGGATTCCTTTGATGAGCGGTTTAAGAAGTCATGCACAAGCTTTCATGAAAGCAATGTTACGTTTCTTGCTCTTTCCTATCTTGGCTCCACTCGAATTATTGAGAATTCTAATCTCAAGATTTTTAGTCACGTGCTTTATATTCATAAGCATCTTGAAACTCACGATGCATGATTTAAGGGGAAAGGGATTCGAAGCAAATCATTTCTTCCATAATCCACAAACGATGATGATGTCTCTAACTTTCGATCCGACGACTTTTAAGACAGTGCTTGAAGCAGCAAAAGCGTTACATGCTGGGACAATCAAAGTGCCTGAGTTAGATTGCAATCAACCGGTTACATTAGAGGCGCTTAAGTCTAAATACATAGAGCTCAGTCTAGAGCATCACCCTGATAAATCAGGAACATCAAAAGAGGAGCGTGTGATCAAGACCAACAAAATGGCCTTGATTTCTAATGCAAATACTCGTGCGAAAACTAAGCTTGCAGGGGATGGGCTCTGTCTAGAGCGATTATTTCGATGGTTTTCGATAGAGCATTTATGGCCACAACCTCTTTTTGAAAGAGCAGAGTCTTTTTTAGATAAGGTTTATATGCAATCAAGCCCTCACTTTTTTGCAAGGGCATGCTTTTATATGTTTACGCTGGCCATGATGTCTTGTGCGGTGTTAAGTTTTGCCAGTGTGCTTGTAGGGCCTGCAGTCGTGTCAAGCGCAATTGTATCTATGCTTTCAAGTTTAGGTGCGCTGCTTTCATTCCCTATGAATGTCAATTTAGCCTTGCCCTTAGCTTCATCTATGATCTACCTATCTGTTTTTGGTGTGTCGATGTTATTAACATTGATGAGTATTAACTATAGGCTATCATCTTATGGTCAAGTGCCTCATGCAAAAGATAAACCTGTTGATGAAAGCATATCTTGGTCTGCAAAAGCAGTACATCCTGCTCTTAAATCTATATATCTGCAGGCAGCTACACTTCGACTATGTGATCGTCCAGCCTCACTAACGGATTCAGATACAGCTCCCTTGCTTGAACAGAATGAATTGTTGGAGCGGCTATTGTGCAACACGCCACCAGAAGGCGTGCCGCCTGCCTCCGCCGGCACAAGCCCAGTCACGGCAGATTAGCTCACTACAGCGATATCGGGGATAAGCTTCGGGGGAGACAAAATAGTCAGTGTAGAAGCATTGACCATTCCGCCGCTAAACGTCACTCGAGAACAGGATGTGGTCTTTGTTGTGGCCAGCTGCCCCGTTTCCAACAGTAGAGCCTGATTTTAGTGAGACTGCGGGTGTGTTTAGGCCTGCTCCCCAGAGGCTTTTGTCAATCTCAAATATATTCGCATGAGATGTGGTGGTAGGTCATTGCAGCTGATGAGCATCAGTGATGTGTGACCTGTTTGAAAGCAGGCCCAAAAGCCTGTGTGGCCTATCCAGGCATATTGTAAGCGCACTGGATATTGTTGCCCATCTGCTGTTTCAATGAGAAAAGTCTGGTCGTGGGTCAGTATCAATCTGCGTATGCCTTTGGGTGTGCGTTTAAAAGCCCAAGCATTACAATAAATATAGGCATGATAAATGATCAGCGC
>JAAZZZ010000015.1 GCA_014238985.1 Gammaproteobacteria bacterium | reverse complement strand
GCGCTTTTTTATATTCAAATCAAATTAATAATGCTAGATCTTGCTAAGGAATATCCGAACTCACGCAATGCCTGCCAAGTTACGCCCCAAGACAATATATAAACAAATCATCCGCATAAAAAACAACCTAACCAATCAAAGGGTGATGATGTTTGAATATATTAAATAAATCTTCATCTTTTAATATTTTCTTAAGCATAGCACGATATAATCAAAACCAATCTTATGTTCTTAAATACAGAAACATACAGAACACACTGAATTGCTATACAATGAATCAATAAGGCGCTTATGTTATAGAAGACGTTTTACACAATCCTGGGCACGTGCGCCTCAATCGCAACATCGCTGTGCACACTACTTTTGGTTATAGTGCTTGTATTGTGGCTATTACAATCATGTATCCCTGCACTTTTTGTTGGCACTGCAATTGCAACTTACCCATTAGGCATGTTAACAGTCACATTCGCGTTAGCGAGCAGAGGATTTGGTTTTCTCACACGCCTTATTAACGCTGCTCAACGTGACAATGCAGATCTAGCGGATGCTCACCAACTAGTCCGTGATCATCTAAGCGCAAAAAAACGACTAGGGGAGCAGCGCTCTCTGGCGGCACAAGCAAAGACGGATAACCAGCTTAACCCATCATATAGACCTCGTAGACCTCGTAAGAATCAGCACGAGATTAGGCTCACAAGCAAGCAGGGTATAAACTAGCCAATTAAAGATTGCATGGCTGTACCTAACTGTGTTGGATCTTGTACCACTGTCACCCCGGCACGCTCTAAAGCCTGTGTTTTATCTTGAGCTGTCCCCTGCCCACCTGAAATGATGGCCCCAGCATGCCCCATACGCTTACCGGCTGGCGCTGTCACGCCTGCAATATAAGCAACCACAGGTTTATTGACTTCAGATTGAATAAATTCAGCGGCCTCTTCTTCAGCAGTACCACCAATTTCACCGACTAAAATAATGCCTTGAGTCTCATCATCTGCCTGAAAGAGCTTTAAGACATCAATAAAATTCGTCCCTGGAATAGGATCACCGCCAATGCCAACACAACTGCTTTGACCCAAGCCTAATTGTGTCGTTTGATTCACCGCCTCATAGGTTAACGTTCCAGAACGAGACACAATACCCACACGGCCTGGCTGATGAATATGCCCTGGCATAATC
Organism: Gammaproteobacteria bacterium; assembly: GCA_014238985.1. GTDB lineage: Bacteria > Pseudomonadota > Gammaproteobacteria > Comchoanobacterales > Comchoanobacteraceae > UBA729. Next base: position 9,105 of record JAAZZZ010000015.1, on the reverse strand, counting down.
CCAATGCGACAGGCCCCCGGCGTAATCACCCCTGGACAGTTTGGCCCCACCAAGCGTACACCACACGCATCCACATAGGCTTTAACCTCAATCATATCTTGAACTGGAATACCTTCTGTAATGCACACAATTAAAGGCACCCCTGCATCCGCTGCTTCAAGCACCGAATCTTTACAAAAGGCAGCCGGCACAAAGATCATTGTGGCATCTACCTGCATATCTGACATGACTTCACGTACAGTGTTATAAACAGGCCGATCTAAATGGGTTTGTCCCCCTTTACCTGGCGTCACGCCCGCCACGAGTTGTGTGCCATATGCAATGGACTGCTCACTATGACCACTGCCCTGTCCGCCGGTAAATCCCTGACAGATCACCTGTGTATTTTGATCAATGAGGATACTCATGATTGCGCTCCTTGTTGTGCTTGTTGAACCACTTGTATCGCGGCATCACTGAATTGATCAGCTGCAATGATATTCAAACCGCTTTGGGCTAATTTTTCTCTGGCTAATTCAGCATTATTGCCTTCCAAACGCACCACAACAGGCACGCTAATACCTGTTGTTGAGACCGCATCAATGATGCCATCTGCAATTAAATCACATCGAACAATACCCCCAAAAATATTAACTAAAATCGCTTTAATATTCTCATCAGATAAAATGATGTTAAACGCTTCAGTCACACGCTCTGCAGTGGCTGTTCCACCCACATCTAAAAAGTTCGCCGGTGCACCCCCATGCAACTTGATCAAATCCATGGTTGCCATCGCAAGCCCTGCACCGTTGACCATGCAACCAATGTCACCGTCTAAAGCAATATAACTGAGGTCTGATTGTGCGGCACGGTTCTCACGTGCATCTTCTTGTGTCGCATCACGCATGTCTCTTAATTCAGGCTGTCGAAACAATGCATTGTCATCGATGTTCACTTTTGCATCCAAACACAATAATTCCCCTGTAGCCGTCACCACCAACGGGTTGATTTCAAGCAAACTTAAATCACGCTCAACAAAAAATTGGGCCATACCTAACATCATCTGCGTTAATTGGCGCACTTGCTGACCTACCAAACCTAAATCAAATGCAATTTGACGACATTGATAAGGCTGCAAACCGACCAAAGGATTGACAGTACAGGTCAAAATTTTATCAGGCGATTCCGCAGCCACTGTTTCAATATCAACCCCCCCTTCAGTGGATGCCATAAACACAATAGCACGTGCCGCTCGATCAACCACAGCCCCTAAATAGAGCTCTCGATCAATCAAAGAAGGCGCTTCAATCAACAATTGATTCACAGGCAAACCTTCTGGCCCTGTTTGGTGCGTTACCAATTGTACGCCTAACATGTCTTTAGCTTCCTGCTCAAGCGCTGCACGGTTATCTACAATGCGTACCCCGCCAGCTTTACCGCGCGCACCTGAGTGTACCTGACTTTTAATGACAGCACGGTCTAAATCTAAATCACCATAAGCCCGTACAGCCTGTTCTACAGAATGCACAACCGTGTGCTCAGGCACAGAAACGCCGTAACGTTTCAATAAACTTTTAGCTTGATATTCATGAATATTCATCTTAATGCTGCTCCACTGAATTATATACCTAGAATAAGTCGTGTAGGGTCTTCAAGTAAATCTTTAATCATCACTAAAAAACGCACCGAATCACTGCCATCAATAATACGATGGTCATAAGATAAAGCCAAATACATCATCGGTCGAATCACCACCTGATCATCAACCACAACAGGACGTTTGACCATGTTATGCATGCCTAAAATAGCACTTTGCGGTGGATTAATGATGGGTGTCGACAACATTGAACCAAACGTGCCGCCATTCGTCACAGTGAAAGTGCCGCCTGTCAATGATTCGACCGTTAATTTATTATCTTTTGCTTGCATCGCAAAATCTTTAATCGACCGCTCAATTTCAGCCATAGACAATTGATCAACATCCCGAATCACTGGCACCACCAAACCACGCGGTGATGCAATCGCAACACCCACATCAAAATATTCATGGTATAGAATATCTTGACCCTCAACAGAGGCATTGACAATTGGAAACGCTTTAAGGGCTTCAACAGTGGCTCGAACGAAAAAGGACATCAAGCCCAATTTAATGTCATGTTTGGCTTGGAACTCTGGCTGATAACGCTTGCGCAAAGCCATGATCGCAGACATATCTACTTCATTAAATGTTGTCAAAATCACCGCATTCTTTTGCGATTCACCGAGCCGTTCAGCAACACGTGCACGTAAACGAGACATGGGCACCCGCCGTGGCGCCCTGGCGCCTGAGGCGGCGGATGATGGCTGTGCAAGTTGTTGTGCTGAAGATACTGGTACGCTCTGAACCGCTTCAACTGAAACAGAAGGCGCTGCAAGATAACGCTGAACATCTTCTTTTGTGAGACGCCCAGCCTTACCCGTGCCCACCACCTCATGCCCTGTCAACTGATGCGCTTGCAATAACCGACGCACCGTCGGGCTGTGCTTTTGTAATTGACGTTGAGCACCTGCCGGCGCAACAGGTTGTGCTGCAGACGCAACAGGTTTTGCTTCAATTGGAGGTTCAACCGCTGGTTGCACAGCGTCCGTTTTAGGTGGCACGACTGTTGCAACCGCATCTCCTACCTGAATCACGCCTAAAACCTCTCCTGAAACCACCACACTGCCCGCAGGTTTCAAGATCTGACCCAAAACACCACTGACCTCTGCTTCCAGTTCCAACATCACCTTATCTGTTTCTAAATCTATCAAGGTTTCACCCGCAGTCACAGATTCACCCTCTGATTTATACCATGCCGCAACCGTTGCATCGGAAACAGATTCAGGCAATTCTGGTACGATCATATCAGTCATTTTGAACACTCCCATATTGAACTGGTTGGATTTCAGCAAGGCCCAGTGCTTGCTCAATCACCGCCGCTTGACGCGCTTTATGTAAACTTGGAGAACCCGCTGCCGGTGCTGCAAACGCATCACGCCCCGCATACCACAACTGTTGTTGATCTTGCATACAGGCTTCAAAACAATGTCGCCTAGAGTACCAAGCCCCTTGATTTCGAGGCTCTTCTTGACACCACACAAGCGTCTGCGCTTGTGTGTACTGCGCTAATATTGTCTGAACATCAGCATAAGGAAAAGGATACAACTGCTCAATACGCACCAAGGCCACATGCTTTAATTGTGCTTCAGCACGACGTGCTAATAATTCGTAATAAATCTTACCAGAACATAAAACAACCCGTTCAATCTGCTTGGCCTTCAAGGGTTCTGAATCATCTAAAACACACTGAAAGCCGCCTTGGCTTAAGTCCTTAAAAGTTGAAAGGGCTTGAGGATGACGCAATAAACTTTTAGGTGTCATCACCACTAAAGGGTGCCGAAAGGGTCGATGCATTTGCCTTCGAAGCAAGTGAAACATTTGTGCGGGCGTGGTTGGCAAACACACCTGCATATTATGCTGCGCAGATAATTGCAAATAACGCTCAAGTCGCGCAGAACTGTGTTCCGGCCCTTGACCCTCATATCCATGTGGCAACAACAAGACTAAATGACACAATCGTTGCCATTTTTGCCACGCAGAACTGATAAACTGATCAATATGCACTTGCGCTGAATTTGCAAAATCACCAAACTGTGCTTCCCAAAGCACCAAGGTATTCGGGCAAACACTGGCATATCCATATTCTGCGCCCAATACAGCAGCTTCCGATAAAGTAGAATCATAGACTGAAAATGTTGCACCATTTGAATTGGAAATAGGTGACAATAACCCATATGATGTGCCTGTCTCATAATGGTGTAAGACTGCTTGTCGATGGCTGAATGTGCCTCGCCGTACATCTTGCCCCACCAAACGCACATGATACCCTTCTTCCACCAAAGAAGCATACGCCAATAATTCAGCAAAACCCCAGTTCATGGGTTGTGCCCCTGACGCCATTGTATTGCGTTGCTCCATTAAACGCTTAATTTGACGCTGATATACAAACCCATCTGGATGTTTTTGCAAAACAGCCGCTAAACGTTTAAGCACTTTGACTGAACAGCCCGTTTTCGTAGGTTCATTCCAGTGTGTGTCAAAAAACTGTTGCCAGATTTTCGAACGCTGTGCACCGGTCTTCCCGACAAAACAATCGACTAAAGCATCCCCTGCTAAACAGTGCTGATGAACCGCTTCAACCTGCTGCTGCACCCAAGCCTCCGTCACCACACCCTGTTGAGACAACTGTGCTGCATACCGTTCATATAAACGAGGATGCTTTCGAATCGTGTGATACATCAAAGGTTGTGTGATCGAAGGCTCATCAGCCTCATTGTGGCCTAAACGACGGTAACAGATTAAATCAATGGCAATTTCTTCCTGAAAACGCGCTCGATAAGCCATGGCCAATTGTGCACAAAAAATCACCGCCTCTGGATCATCTCCATTCACATGTAACACCGGAATATCAAAGGCCTTAAAAATATCTGATACAGCATGACATGAGGTCATATCAGCAACACGGCTCACACTGTGTCCCACTTGATTATTCACAATGATGTGAATCCCTCCACCCACACCATGTGCTGCTGTGCGTGAAAGATTAAGCGTTTCTGGAACAACGCCCTGCGCACAGACTGCAGCATCACCATGCAGGGTGATCGCACAGATTGCGGTAGGCTCATCTGCATAATCAACAGCTTGTTTAGCCTTAACCATCCCTTGTAAAACTGGGTTAACAAATTCCAAATGTGAAGGATTATAGGCCATCGACAAATGCAATGGATGGCCTGAAAACATTCGATCCGCTGAACACCCCAAATGGTATTTCACATCACCTGAAGTCTCAAAAGATGCTTCAGTATCGCCTGTGAAACGTTTAGAAATTGTACGCATGGGTACACCAAAAACATTCACCATCACGTTCAACCGACCTCGGTGCGCCATACACAGCACAGCTTCTTTCAATCCATGTGCTGTTGCACCCTCAGATAATAAGGTATCTAAAAAAGGAATCAGCGCATCTCCACCCTCTAATGAAAAACGTTTTTGTGCAACAAACTTACGGGCTAAATATTGCTCCATACCATCTGCACGTATCAATTGATTTAAAAGAGTCGATTGAGCATCACTCGATAATTTAAAATCCGGAAATGTCTCCAGCTGTTTCCAAAGCCATTGTCGTTTTTCTGCATTGCGCAGGTGCTGAATCTCACTGGCAATCGGCCCCTGATAAGTTCGCTTTAAACGCTGATGCAAGTCTTTCACTGTATGCGGCTGTATTTGACCACTCAAAGCTGCTGGCACAACCTGTGCAGCATCATGCAATGCATAAAACTCTGGATCTAATACTGCTAATGTCTTTATATCGCTTGAAAGTGGATCAGTCTGTGCCACTCGATACCCTTCAAAACGCACCGCTTGACACCATTGCACAACAGCAGCCTCTAAAGTACGCCCTGGGTCACACACATCAGGCCGTGCACGCTGAACTGTAGCCTGAATATCAGCTTGAACTTCACTGTGTAAAATCGGCGTTTCAGCTTGAGGCAAATGCGCAAACACTGCCCGCCACTCTGCAGACACTGACTGCGTATCTGTTAAATATTGCTCGTACAAATCTTCAACATACGCCGCACTGGATCCATTCAAAAAAGACAAGGCTTGTTGTGTATCTACAGTCACTTCAACCACCTTTATGCTCAACAGCTGATCTATCTTCCGCAGGATCAAGTGCAAAAGAGGTTTTCACCATATCACGACGAATTTCAGAAATAGCAGCAGCTGGATTAAGCGATTTTGGACACACGGACGTACAATTCATAATACTGCGGCAACGATATAATGCATATAAACCCTCTAAAGCTTGAAGACGCTCTGCCTGCGTCACATCTCGACTGTCTTGAATAAAACGACACGCCCACAATAAAGCGGCAGGACCTGCAAAATCATCTGGATTCCACCAAAATGATGGGCAAGCTGTCGTACAGCAAGCACATAAAATACATTCATATAAGCCATCTAATTTCGCCCGTTCATCCTTGGTCTGTAAGCGCTCTGTATCCTGAACAGTCTCTGCACCCACCAACCATGGCTTAACCGACTCATACTGTTTATAAAATCGCGTTAAATCCACAATCAAATCTCGAATGACCGGCATACCTGGCAAGGGATATAAAGTGACTTTATTGGGCAATGCACTCAATTGTGTCACACACGCCAATCCATTTCTGCCATTGATGCTCATGCCGTCTGAGCCACACACACCCCCACCACATGACCGACGAAAAGCTAACGTTGGATCTTGCTCTTTAATATGTTCAAGCGCGTCTAATAACATCACACCTGAAAACTTTTCAGGATCCACCTCATAGGATTTTAAATAAGGTTTTGTATCAACATCTGGATCAAAACGCTGTATCACAATCTCCATTAGCTTTCACGCTCCTTCAACTGAATCGGCTCAACCTGATGTGGCTGCATATTGACAGCACGTTTCATTAAACGTCCATCAGCAAAAAATGCAGAATGACAATGCCAATTTTCATCATCTCGATCAGGATAATCAGCACGCGCATGTGCGCCACGGCTTTCTTTGCGTGCATGCGCACACACCGCACTGGCTTGTGCCGTTAAAAATAAATTATCTAACTCCAAAGCCTCAATGCGCGCTGTGTTAAACGTTTGACTTAAATCATCCAATCGTGTGTGAGCATGTGATTTCATCAAAGTTTCAATACGAGAAAGCCCCTCTGTCATGGCTTTATCTTCTCGAAATACACCAAAATCAGTTTGCATCACGGATTGAAGCTGAGTCCGCATTTCTGATACTGCAACGGTGCCTTCACCGCTATTCCAACGATGCAATCGTGCCAAAACTTGGTCCAATGTGTCAGGATCCACTTCAGGCACAGGTAAATGTTCCAAATGTTCCAAAACACGCTGCCCACTGGCACGCCCAAACACCACCAAATCTAATAATGAGTTCGCGCCTAAACGATTCGCTCCATGTACAGAAACACAGGCCGTCTCACCCGCGGCATACAAACCCGTCACCACTTGATCGTCACCCTTAGCATTCAACGTTAAAGCTTCTCCAAAACGCGTGGTGGGAATACCCCCCATTAAATAATGTGTAGTAGGCACAACAGGAATCGGTGCTTTTGTTGGATCAACATGTGCAAATGTTTGTGCCAGCTCCATAATGCCTGGCAATCGCTCTTTTAAAACAGCCTCACCTAAATGATCAAGCTTCAATAAAACATGATCTTTGTTAGGACCACACCCACGACCTTCTCGAATTTCAATCATTGAAGAACGCGATACCACATCTCGACAGGCTAAATCTTTCATGTGTGGCGCATAACGCGGCATAAAGCGTTCACCCTCACCGTTTAATAAATACCCCCCTTCTCCACGACAGCCCTCTGTAATCAATACACCTACGCCTGCAATACCAGTTGGATGGAACTGCCACATTTCCATATCTTGCAAAGGCAGTCCAGCACGCAAGACCATGCCTAAACCATCCCCTGTACAGGTATAGGCATTGGTCGTCGATTGAAAAATACGCCCAGCCCCCCCTGTGGCTAAAACTGTTGCTCGTGATTTAAAATACACCACCTCACCTGTTTCCATACACAAGGCAATGATGCCCGCAATCGAACCATCACGTGCTTTAACTAAATCCAGCCCATACCACTCATTGTAGAAACATACACCTGCACCCACACACTGCTGATATAAAGTATGCAACATCGCATGCCCTGTACGGTCTGCCGCACAGCAGGTACGATGCACCAATGATTTTCCATATTCGCGTGTTTGACCCCCAAATGCACGCTGATAAATTTTACCCGCCGCATCACGAGAAAAAGGCAAGCCAAGGTGTTCTAATTCTATGATTGCGCTCGGTGCTTGTTCACACATATACTCAATGGCATCTTGATCACCTAAAAAATCTGACCCCATCACCGTATCGTACATATGCCAACGCCAATCATCTTCACCATCGGTATTGCCCAACGCTGCATTGACCCCGCCTTGTGCAGCGACGGTATGCGAACGCGTCGGAAAAACCTTTGATAAAACAATCACATCATGGCCTTTTGACCCTAACTGTAAAGCAGCGCGCAACCCAGCACCCCCTCCGCCTAAAATCAATGCATCACAGTTTTGTGTCCTCATTGTCATATTAACCACCCATCAAAATCATGCCCCAAATAAAGCAACCCACTAAAAGGGCCCCCACACACATTTCAAGCACCGTTCTTAACCACTTGATATGAATATAATCTGTAAGCACTGTCCACACACCTATCCAGGCATGAATCACCACACCAAATAAAGCCAAGCCACCACTGATGCGCATCGAAGTTGAGCGCAAATACAGCCCCCATTCTTGATGCTGATGAGGAAAGAAAAAAAACAGAAATAACCAGAAAAAATAGACCAGCATAGAGACTGCACTGATGCGCACCACCATCCAACTGGCCATGCCTCCAGCCCGACAGCCCATCTTCACGACCATAACATCACTCCAAAAACACCGGCCAGCGCTGCCGAAAAGACACCGACCATCACAGCTGAAATACGTGCACTAGATAAAGATTCCCCCCAACCACAATCCATCATTAAATGACGCAATCCAGAGAGCATGTGAAAGCTACACGCCACTAAACTCAACCATACCCCAATACGATATACGTGTAAGGTCTGCAGCATGGCCTGATAATCGCTTGCAGAACCTAGGGTTTCTTGTAATACCCATAACCAGCCCGGCAAAGCAAACACCAACACAATGCCGCTCACTCGATGCGCGATGGAAATCAATGCAGTTACGGGAAAATGAATACGAAAAAGATTAAGAAAAACAGGCCTTTTGTTAGCTGACATGAACCTTGGCTCCTCGCATCAAATTGAAAATTGCCGCTCAATCATCTGACTGAACTGCTGTATTATAGACAGCAAAGCGGCAAATAACAACGCTCGATCAAATCACACATTGCGTGTATGAAATACATCCTTTGAACGATGGCGTCATCACAAGCACCGCTTCCGTCCACCTTAAAGAACCCGTCTTGCAATGTGAAGGCTTTGGGCTATAA
>JAAZZZ010000159.1 GCA_014238985.1 Gammaproteobacteria bacterium | reverse complement strand
TGCAGCCCTTATAGAAAACGATCAGTCGACAAATGGTCATGCACTTAAAGTAACTAGTGATGGGACCGGTTCGGGCACAAAAATTCTTGAACTTGAAGCAGGATCAACAACATTCTTCATTGCGCGAGGAGACCAAAGGATAGGAATTGGCAAAGTCACTTCATTACCTGACGCTAAGCTGACTGTATCGAGCAGCAATGCAGACTCTGATATCGCCATCGCGCATAAAATACATCACATCGGTGATCCGGATACTTTTATATCTTTTGAAGCAGATGACTCTATTAGCTTGAATGCTGGTGGAGTTAACTACATTAAGATAGAAGAGAATGCATCAACACAAGACGCCATCTTCATCAATCAAGGAGAACAAGATGTAGATTTTGTGGTGTCAGGGCAAAATTTAATAAACTTAATTCATGCCGATGCTGCTAACGGCAAAGTTGGAATAGGGACTAACTCAGCTAATGAAAAACTGACATTGTCTGGTAGCTTAAGCTTGCTCGAACTAGATGCAGCTACAATTCCTGGTCACACAAGTGACTACGGAAAAGTTTATGTCAAAGAATCAGATCATAAGCTTTACTTTAAAAATGATACAGGATCTGAATTTGATCTAACCGCAGGGAATGCTAGCCCTACACCAGCTGGATCAAACAATCACGTTCAGTACAACAATAACGGATCGCTCGCCGGGGCTGCAAATTTCCAATACTTTCATGCAGCAACAAATAAAAACATTCTCATGGGAGGACCATCTTCTATATCTGCTGCAAATACTGCTAAATTAGCTGTTGCAGCAGAACTTGGCGTCGATTGTCAAGGTGAAAATAATATGCAAAAATATGCCTTGACAGTTAGCGGATTCAAAGATGATGGGTCAGGAGGAATTGATCTTGTTGATACAGAAGGTGGTGTTGGAATTGGATTTTCTAGAAACTATATTGACGTAGGTGCTAGTATTGTCCATGACTCTTACGCATCATCAAATGGAAACTATTCTCGTGGAAGCCTTAAGTTTTTCAATAAGAATGCAAATACATCAGGTGCAGCACTGACAGAATGTTTAGAAATTGTTGGATCACACGCTGGCATGGTTAGAGCTAAAGGAGGTAATGATGTCGACGGCGGGAGTTTAGCAGGTATTTTTTGTGTAGGTGATCCAACAGTTGGTGGAGACTCGAGGCATCTTGAGTTTGATAAAAAGTCAATTCAAGCAAAAGGTGATCGATTTCAACCTATTCAAGCTGGCACGCACGCCAAAACACTTGGCACGATCTACTTAAATAAATACGGCGGTAGAGTTTCTGTGGGTTACGATGGGATCACTAGGCATCCAATTCCCGGTGCGATGCTAAGAGTTGCATCTGCTTCAATTGAAGGAACTACAAGCAATATATACGTCGGAGACTTTAGACATTTAACTCACGATGCTGATTCCTCTGGTTCACCCAACGGTGGAGATGCACAACACGCAGGTATAAGAATTCAATGTGGTCGATATGCTGCTAGTGCAGATGACTCTGTATTGTGGATTAATTTTTTCGATGGTGATGCAAATGCATCACAAGGCAGGATTGGATATAAAAATGGTGTTGGTGCATACTTGTGGAATAGTTCAGATGAAAGAATTAAAACAGACATACAGCCTACAGTTGTTAGGGGCCTAGATGTATTAAATCAAATAAATCTTAAGTCTTTTAAGAAAGTACATAGTAGTGGAATTATTGGATCAATTAATCCAATTGGGTTTATTGCACAGGATGTTGAAAACGCTATTCCGGAATTAGTAACTGAATACGATGATGAAGCATACGACTTTAAAGTTAAGAGCCTCGGGTATGCAGGATTTGTCCCCTACCTTGTCAAAGCTGTTCAAGAACTTACAGAAAAAAATAAGAAATTAATTCCCGTATCAACCACAAAAATAGATCCTGCAACAGTTCCAAAATTAGGGCAGCCTGCTGCAGAGGAAGTAAGTGTTGAAATGCTGG
>JAAZZZ010000158.1 GCA_014238985.1 Gammaproteobacteria bacterium | reverse complement strand
ACACTGAATATGCGTAAAGAATACTCCGTACCTAATTCTGGACAAACGGTAGAAGCTTTACTGTGGTACCCAGAACTGAACGCTTTGCAAGAATTCAACTTTCCATTAAGTGCAAATATACTTGCTCAATTTAAACTCCAAGCAATGGCACGCTTTGCCTTACAAAGAAACCATTCTGATACACATTTTCAACAAGGACTATTACATGCTCGAGCACTTTTACCCATTACAGATGATCATCAAATAGTTTTGACGGCACGCATGGCTAGGTCTTTTGTTCATGCACTGGATGATGTGCCTTTAAGCTTGCAATTTGCAACAGGCGGTGCACAAAGTATCCGTGGATACGCTTACAATAGCTTAGGTCCAAGCAAAAATTTGAACACAAGCAGTATAGAATATCGTTTTCGCGTAAAAGGTTTATGGTATCTTTCAGCCTTTATGGATATAGCTAATTTACATGCTGACTTTCAGGGGCCTTGGTACCAAGGCGTGGGCATGGGCTTAGTTTGGTCAAGCCCAATGGCCAGTATCTCTGCCAGTATCGCACGCGCAATATCATTGCCACAACGTCCTTGGCGCTTACAAATCTCGGTATCAACATGATATATTTTAAACGGCTACGCTACGGACTCATGCTGCTTTTATTGTTTCTAATATTGCTTGGAATCAGTGCAATAAGCTCTAATTTTGGGCTTAAAACTATCTTTAAATATCTCGCATTCACGCAAGGGTATACTTTAAAACTTGAAACACTTGAAAATGATTTTCCACACAGCATTCAGATTCAAAACTTACATCTTTCACGCGATCATTTAGACATTGTCATCCCGACACTGCTCGTACAACTCTCTGACTTTTGGCAATGGCACCATCAACCTATAATTCAATCGATACGTATTAAAACAGCGACTGTTCAATCGACACACTCGCTCTTTCCTTCACCCATTCAGCTCACTGATATCATCGCACAACGCCTTAATGCTCAACACTATAATATTGATTTTAAACTGCCATCCTTCAATGTTGAGGGACATGCAATAGGGGGGATGAATCGATCTGCCTATACTTTAGATCTGAAGTTAAAAGATACTCAAAACAGGCTGTTCAAAACCTACGTCACTTGGCGCACTGCTCAAGATTGGTCTTTCACACTCGCCACTCAACAATGGCAAATCCATTATCCAGCATTAAAGATTTTCGCAACATTCAATGGACATTGTCAGGTTAAACAAACAGCACGGACATTGATGGGCTCATGTCCAAAACTCTTTGGACACCTTAATCATCAACCAAAACCATTGATCGCATCATTAAAAATTGACCGACAACTTCAACAATTACATGCTCAAATCGATTTAACAATGGGTGAGGCAGAAGCACATAGTCATGTTAATATAGGGCCTTCTGCCTCTACAGGCACCTGGCAATTAAACATACCTCATCTCGACCATTTTATTCCAATTTGGCAGGGCAGCATTCGTAGTCATGGTCAACTTTCAAACGCACCATTATGGCCTATCCTTGGCCAAGTTGATTTGATTGGCCTGAAAACAAATATCCTATATACTCCTCACACATTCATATCAATCAAGCAGGTTGACTCTGATTATCAGCTACGCATTGATTCTAAAGAATTTCAGATACGAGAACACACATTTAAACAGACACAACTCATACTTCAATGCCCACAAAATGACACGCACTGTCGCATCAATGTACACACAAAAGTGGGCTCAGATCAGCTCACATTGAAAGCACAAACAGGTTTAGGCAACATTCAGATATCAGAATTCAACTGGAATCATGCGAAGACGCTCGAATCCTGGAAACTTCAATCCCCCACTAACATTGCAATTGATTGGAATCACAGAACATTTGAACTGCCTCAAACCTGTATTAAAATGCAAGGGGGGCAAGCATGCTTGTCTGTTGATTTTAAACGAAAAATTATAATATTTTTAGGACACGTGAAAGACTGGTCTCTGCACTGGATCTCTCAAATCCTTCCTGATAT
>JAAZZZ010000157.1 GCA_014238985.1 Gammaproteobacteria bacterium | reverse complement strand
ACCTTCAACACGCACAGACACTTCAAGAGCCTCGACACAATCCAGCACTTCAAAACCTTCAACACGCACAGACACTTCAAGAGCCTCGACACAATCCAGCACTTCAAAATCTTCAAAACAAAGAACGAATACAAGATCTTCAACACAAACAGGAAAACAGACTCAACATTCTCGCAGCACGCATCAAAGAACCCATCCAAAAACACCCACTGATCCAACCACAGGGGTCACGCCTAATGCAGACACACACATAGATGATGAACGATTATAAAGAAAAGAACAGCTCTATTGAATCTGTTGGCTCAGTTGATGCAGTTTCTGCTGATAATGACCCTCTTGAACTAAGAATGCGTAGCTTCGCTTATCACAAGATTTTTTAAGAAAACTAATGTCAATAATCAGATTGGGATCAGGCAAACAATGTGGTTCAGCTTGGCTGGCCCATTCAATCATATAAATTCCTTGATCCTGATAACATTCAAGCATTAATAATTCTGGCGCATTAAATCGATCAAAACGATATAAATCACAATGCACAATCGGCGGATGAATATCATAAACATTAAGCAAACCATAACTTGGGCTCTGCACAACATCCATGTAACCCGCAACCTGCAACACAGCACGTAACAAGCTTGTCTTACCAACCCCTACAGGACCTTGTAAATAGATTACAATACCCCCACAAGAAATCATCTTCCAAAGCAGAGGTGCAAAGTCATCATTGACGCCGCTTAAATTACATTCAAAGACACTCATTCAATTGCCCATTAAGATCAGATCGAATGGCTTGTAACAGATCTTCTGGAATTAAACCCACTGGACCTAATTCTGCTGCAAGACGATCTGCAACACGCGCATGCACTAAAACGGCATAACATGCTGCATGAAGCAAATTCAATCCCTGACAATACAATCCAGCTATCAAACCAGATAAAACATCACCCATACCAGCACAAGACATGCCTGAATTACCCGCTGTGCAAATCCAAGGTAATGCTTTTGATGAATGAACAATCGTACCAGCTCCCTTTAATACAACAATGGCTTCATAGTCTTTTGAACACTGCGCCGCTGCTTGCATCCGATCAGATTGTACCTTAGACGTATCGCTTGATAGTAATCGAGCAGCTTCTTTGGGATGTGGTGTTAAAAGCATTTGCTCTATAGATGAATTAAAAGTGCTTAATGATAATAAGTTAAGTGCATCCGCATCAAAAATCACCGGGCATTTCACGGAAGAAACAGCGCTCATCATGTCTTGTGCCCAAGCATCTTTCCCAAGTCCTGGACCAATTACAATAATCGAAGCTTGATCTAATAATGCTAAAACAAGCTCAGATGATTCACAACCTGTCACCAGTAATGAGGGGGCTTGTTCAGTTAAAGAAACGGCATGTATTGTCCGTGTCACACATTGAACAACGCCTGCTCCAGAACGCTGTGCTCCTCTCGCTGCAAGTAGTAAAGCACCGAGCATTCCCTCATTTCCACCTATCACAACCACACGACCAAACATGCCTTTATGTGAATTTCGCGGCCTTTCGGGCAAAGGCACTTGAAGCGCTCCAGCCAAACAATAAAACTGTGGTGTCAATTGTTGTGCAAGTGAAAAAGAGGATAAAAGCGGCAACACTTCAATATGACTCACATAATTTGGTGCCTGATCTAAATACAAGCCTGTTTTTGAAACCATCAAGGTCATCACTGAATCCGCCAACACACACGCCTCCCAGACATGCCCAGAATCAGCATCTAATCCTGTTGGTAAATCAATTGCACAAACAGGTAATTTCGAATCATTCATCCATTCTACCCATTGAATATATGGCTGCATTAATGAACGTGATAATCCCACACCAAATATTGCATCAATCACAGCTTCATATTGAGACTGATCAATTAACTCTGGACTTTCGATTTCTTGAATATCAATATTTTCTTGCTGTACAAGGACTAAGGCCTCTCGACAACATAAAGACCGTTGATCCTTTGAACCTAATAGATAAACTGTTACAAACCAGCCTGCTTGATGTGCATAATACGCAAACATCAAACCATCACCACCATTATTGCCAGGCCCACATACCACCATGATTTTGTGTCTTTCAGGATAATGTTTTTTAAATGCTGCAAACACAGCGCGGGCTGCTAGCTGCATCAGAT
>JAAZZZ010000156.1 GCA_014238985.1 Gammaproteobacteria bacterium | reverse complement strand
GTGATCACTGGAATGGAACCGGGTGGACAACTGATGCGGACGACTGAGGTTGAAAATTGGCCGGGCGATGCTTTGAATCTCTTAGGCCCTGATCTTATGGAGCGCATGCGGGCACATGCAGCGCACTTTGAAACTCAAATCATTCAAGATCATATCCATCAAGTACAATTACAGCAAAATCCTTTTGTTTTAGAAGGCGGAGAGGGTAGGTATACCTGTGATGCCTTAATCATTGCAACAGGTGCCACCGCACAATATTTAGGATTACCTTCTGAAGAAGCTTATCTGGGACGTGGCGTATCGGCTTGTGCAACCTGCGATGGCTTTTTTTATAAAAACAAACCTGTCATTGTTGTTGGAGGTGGAAATACTGCAGTGGAAGAGGCGCTTTATTTAGCCAACATTGCCTCTCATGTCACCTTAGTGCATCGTCGGGATGCTTTACGTGCTGAAAAAATTTTAGCACAACGCCTGATCAAACGTGCTGAACAACCTAATAGCAATCTGGAAATTCTTTGGAACCATCAACTGGTTGAAGTTTTAGGAGACTCATCGGGTGTGACGGGGGCTCAATTAAAATCAACAGTAGATGATAGCCTTAAAACCTTAAGTGTTGATGGGGTATTCATTGCAATTGGCCATACGCCAAACACCTCATTATTTGAAAATCAACTGGCCATGACAAAGGGTTATATTGACGCAAAATCAGGCGCTCAAGGTAATGCAACAGCAACTAATGTTCCGGGTGTGTTTGTTGCAGGCGATGTGATGGATGCGGTGTATCGTCAAGCTGTGACTTCGGCAGGAACAGGGTGTATGGCCGCTTTAGATGCTGAACATTATCTTGACACTTTCTCTGAAGCATCCAAGTAAATTAATTCAATTTCAACACTGTTTGTCCTGTACGTGATTGGTTGTTTGTCCCTAAAATATCACAAATCTCTTGACCCGCTTTAGCCAGTTTAGCCAAATTAATGCCTGTTGTTATCCCTATTTCATCTGCCAGTCCGACCAAGTCCTCCGTTGAAACATTACCTGCAGCATCTGGCACGGTGGGGCAACCACCTAAGCCTGCCACAGCACTGTCAAAACGCCAAGCACCACATTGCATCGCCGCATAAGCATTCAATAAGCCTCGGCCATATTGATCATGAAAATGTAACGCAACTTGTTCGCTTGAAAGCTTTTTGAATATTTGCATCAATAATTTTTGCGTGCTTGAAGGTGTTGCTTGGCCTGTGGTATCACCTAAGCTGATTTCATCGCATCCCAGTTCAGACAATTTAAAAGCAATTTTAACAACATCATCTGTTTTAATTAAGCCTTCAAAAGGACAGCCCCAGGCGCAAGAAAGATATCCTCTTACAAATAATTTTTTTTGTTTAGCTTGTTGAATAATTGAAGCATACCTCACCAAACTGTCGGCCGAATTACAGCCAATATTTTTTTGGCAAAATGTATTCGAAGGTGAGGTGAAAATAGAAATTGCTCGGCAATTTCCTGCGATCGCACGCTCAAAACCTTTTTGGTTTGGCACAAGTGCGCTGAGATGAAGTTTTAATGCTTGAAGGTTTATCATGACTGTATCGGCATCTGCTAATTGAGGTATTTTTTTTGGATTGACAAAACTAGTGGCTTCAATTGCCGATAAACCTGCAGCAGCCAATGATTCAATCCATTTTATTTTTTGCTTTGTTTCAACAAATTCTTTCCAAACTTGCAGACCATCTCGTGGGCTGACTTCATTAATCCAAATCCTTTTGGGCAAAGACATGATAGGCTCCTTTAAGCATGAGAAAATTTGCTTGTTTTGTCACTCCAGTTTTTAGCTATTCGTTTTAACTTTTGTTCATCAATATCAATAAATGAGCCTTCTTTAATACGTAATCGTCCTTGAGTCCAGACATGTGAAATTTGTTGGCTATGTGCTGCATACACCAGTTGGGCAATCGGATGATGGTGCGGATAAGTATTGAGCGCATCTAAATTGACTGCAATAAGATCAGCTTGTTTTCCTACATCAATTGAACCGATTTGAGTTTCTAGGCCTAAAGCCTGCGCATTTCCCATTGTTGCTGCATACAGACAGTCGTAAGCGGATAAAGCAGCTGGATTTTGAGTGACTGCCTTGCTGAAGAGTGCCATCATTCGGCATTCTTCTAACATA
>JAAZZZ010000155.1 GCA_014238985.1 Gammaproteobacteria bacterium | reverse complement strand
CATCTAAATTGACTGCAATGAGATCAGCTTGTTTTCCTACATCAATTGAACCGATTTGAGTTTCTAGGCCCAAAGCACGTGCATTCCCCATTGTTGCTGCATACAGACAGTCATAAGCGGATAAAGCAGCTGGATTTTGACTGACTGCTTTGTTAAAAAGCGCCATCATTCGGCACTCTTCTAACATATCCAAGCTATTGTTGCTGGCAGCACTGTCAGTGCCTAAACCAACGTTAATACCTGCGCTTCGTATTTCAACTAAGGGTGTATGCCCTGAAGCCAATTTTGCATTGGATTTAGGACACGTGATCACATGACTGCCAGCAGCGACTAATTGTGCAAGATCTTCTTGATTTGTTTCTACCATATGCACCAACATTAATCGTTCATTCAGCAGGCCCGCTGAAGCTAAACGTGCTAAAGGACGCAGACCCAATGTGCGCACACTGTGTTCAATTTCATGTTGAGTCTCATGACAATGAATATGAACAGGTAATTGTGTTGAATTTGAACATGAAGCGAGTTGTTTTAATTGCGTATCATTTAATAAATAAGGACTATGCGGCGCCCAACTAAACTGAATGATGTCTGAAAATTGAGCTTGATCTAATAATTTTAATCCTGCTTCAAAGCACGCATCAACACTGGGTGCCCAAGGCAATTTAATGTCCCCAACCCATAATCCAATGACGGCACGCATACCCATGGTTTGGCACGCCTGTGCTGCGATAGATGGCATAAAATAATGTTCATTAATACAGGTTGTGCCACTGCGCAACATTTCAGCAATTGCTAAACGCATACCATCCTCAATAAAGCTTTCAGAAATCAGGGATTTTTCAGCTGGCCAAATACAATCTTCAAGCCAATTTTCCAATCGAACATCATCAGACAGTGCGCGCAGTAGCACCATCGGACTATGTGTATGTGCATTGATGAAGCCGGGTAACAGTACATGATGTTTCAGTTGAATATGCTCATCTGCTGTATAAGTCTGCTTTAATGCATCAGAGGGGCCTGTTTCAACAATGACACCATCAGAGATGGCAACGGCCCAATGATCCATAATCTCTGGATGCCGGTGGCTCATTGGCAGCCCCCATCGAGCTTCTATAAGCTGATTTACTTTTTTCATAAGCAATCCGGAGGTAAAATGTATAATAAAAACATCATGATAGGTCAAAACTTATTGCCACGGCGATTGTTACAACTCACAGCAAGATTGTCAACTATGAATATCAATTCACGTCAAAATCACATGGATAGTGCTTCCTTCATATCCTATTTATATGATACAGTGCGCATACCTTAATGATCAGAGACAACCTGAATGGATAAGCACTCAAATTCAAATACATTGGCTGTTGAAACTGAGTTGAAACAATCTTACCTAGACTATGCAATGAGCGTCATTGTTGGGCGTGCATTGCCTGACGTGCGTGATGGCCTTAAACCAGTACATCGCAGAATATTGTACGCAATGCATGTATTAAATAATGTTTATAATAAACCACATAAAAAATCAGCCAGAGTGGTTGGCGATGTCATTGGTAAATATCACCCCCATGGGGACACTGCAGTGTATGATGCAATTGTAAGAATGGCCCAAACGTTCTCCATGCGCTATCCTCTCATAGACGGGCAGGGTAACTTTGGATCAGTTGATGGTGATTCACCTGCGGCCATGCGATATACTGAAATTCGTCTTACAAAATTTGCACATGCTTTATTGGCTGATTTGGATAAAGACACTGTAAATTTTGTCCCTAATTATGATAACACCGAGTTTTGTCCAGAAGTGCTACCCACGCGTATTCCTAATCTGCTCGTCAACGGATCATCTGGTATTGCTGTTGGGATGGCAACGAATATCCCCCCCCATAATCTTGGAGAAGTATTAGACGCTTGTTTACATCTTATTGATCAGCCTGATGCAGATACAGAGGCCCTCATGCAATACGTTTCTGGGCCTGATTTTCCAACGGCTGGAATAATCAATGGGCGTGCGGGTATTCGGGAAGCCTATCGAACCGGTCGAGGAAAAATTAGCATTCAAGGCAAAGCTAATATTGAACAAATCTCTACTGATAAAGAAAGTATCGTGTTTTACGAATTGCCTTATCAAGTCAACAAAGCGCGCGTATTAGAAAAGATTGCAGCACTCGTGAAGG
>JAAZZZ010000154.1 GCA_014238985.1 Gammaproteobacteria bacterium | reverse complement strand
GATTTTCTAATCAGTGCAGATGAGCTATGGTGAGTTAAAATCTTCAGTTTCAGCCATGGCTGATTTTTTAATCACTCAAGGTTGTGTGGCAGGTGATGTGGTTGCTGGCGTGATGTCGAATACGCCTGAGACAGTTATCCTTGCATTGGCCTCAGCGACATTGGGCTGTCCTTGGGTGTCTTGCCCCCCTGAATTTGGACATCGCGCAATTTTATCGCGTTTAATACCTACAGCCCCAAAAATTCTTTGTATCACACAGCAACATCGTTACCGAAAACAGGTATTTGAACATGAGGGTTTAGTGAAGATCTGTCGAACGGCATTGCCTTCAGTGAATTGCATCATTTTACACACATTAAATCAGGATTTGCACGGTGCGAATATCTCCTTTAATCGTATCTTACAACAACATCGAGGGGCCTCATTTAAGCCTATCTCAGTTTTATTTTCGCATCCTTTATATATTCTATTTACCTCAGGGACCACGGGCGCGCCTAAGTGTATTGTACACGGCACAGGTGGCACATTATTACAACATGTTAAAGAATTGGCAATTCATACAGATATTAAGGCACAAACTAAACTGGGTTACTACACTTCTACTGGATGGATGATGTGGCATTGGCAATTGAGCGCACTCGCTTTGGGCGCAACAATCGCATTATACGATCAAGATCCATCTTATCCGGAACAGGACCAACTGCTGAGATGGGCTGCTGAAACAGAGCTTGAAGTCTTGGGCATCAGTGCAGCTTATATTGATCAGTTACATACACATAAAATTGAAATTGGTTTAAGACATGATCTCAAGAAACTTCAAATGATTCTATCAACAGGATCACCGCTCAGCCCACAAAATTTCAAGTACATTTATAGCAAACTATCACCTCGGATACGGCTGTATTCTATTTCAGGCGGGACAGACATTATTTCATGTTTTGCACTGGGCAATGCAATGAAACCTGTGATTGCAGGTGAAATCAGTTGTTTGGGTTTAGGGATGGCTGTTGAAGTTTGGAATGAAGGTCAAGCCGCACCTGTCGGAACATTAGGCCAATTAGTCTGTGTTAAACCAGCCATATCGATGCCTATTCAGTTGTTAAATGATGATGGGCGTCTTTATAAAAAGACCTACTATCATGTAACAGATGGTGTTTGGTTTCATGGTGATCTTGCGATTTTAACTGCGCAAAAAAGTTTGAGAATTTTAGGTCGATCCGACACCTTACTCAACGCAAAAGGTATTCGAATTGGTCCAGCAGAATTATATGAAGTTTTGCTGTCTATCGAGGGCATTCAAGAAGCGGCAGTGGTTGATCATCAAATGGGGGATGAACAAACTTGTATGGTATGTTTTCTCGTGATGATGTCGGGATGGAGATTGAATTCAGAGCACATCAGTCATATTAAACAAGTGATCACCCGTGAACTTTCGCCTCATCATACCCCTGCCGTGATGATTCAAGCCCCTGCCCTGCCCAAAACACGATCTGGAAAATTATCTGAGATGAGTATTCGGAAAGCAATTCAAGGAAAATCATTGTCTAATCTTGAATCTTTAAAGAATCCAGAAACCATTCAATTTTTTCATGATTGGGGTGAAAAACACCGATTAGGTTGACTTGCGAGATATTTTTTAGCATTGTGAATAACAGATTATTTCATGGAGACAGCGCGTATGCAAGGGATGATGTCTGGCTATCAAGCTTTTCGTTTGAGAGGCACTTTACAGGCTATTTCATATTTTTGTGTGCGTACCTTTAGCACTGAGGCACTGAAGCAACAGCTTGAATCAACACGTCTTCAAGCGCCAGAATTGCTTAAAGGTGCTTTAATTGCCTTGGATTTCACACAACATCCAGAACCTTTTGAAAAAGGACAATTAATCAAATTACTAGAATTACTCAAAATCTATGATTTATGCCCCATTGGTTTCTCGAATGCCACAACGCTCCAACGACTCATTATCGAAAAAATGGGCCTACCTTTGTTAAGAAACAATCAATCTGCGCTACCTGAACAAGCAAAGTCTTCTAATCGAAATTGTTTACAATATCCCTCTGAGTGGATAACAGGGCCTGTACGTTCAGGCCAGCATATTCATGCAATCAAAAGAGACCTTATTGTTTTAGGGCATGTTAATCCTGGGGCTCAAATTATTTCAGATGGCAATA
>JAAZZZ010000153.1 GCA_014238985.1 Gammaproteobacteria bacterium | reverse complement strand
TGCTCTGAGCCAATGCGGTAAAGCCAATTTATATTGATGTGATTGGGTGTAGAGTGCGGCGAGATTATGGTGGGATTCATGATGATCAGGGTCATGCTCTAGCGCGAATAAAAATGACTGAATTGCAAGTGTTGAGTGTCCTAATTGGCAATGAACACAGGCAATTTGATGATGTGATAAAGCATGTTTTGGGCGTTGTGCTAAAGCCTGTTGATAGTGAGAAAGGGCACGTTCAAATTGTTGGTTTTGATGAAAGATCTGACCCAGTTGATGGTGTGCAATGCTGTGTTTTGGATCATGTTTGAGCACTGTTTCAAAAGCAGTTTGTGCGGATTCAAGGTGGTTTAAATGCAAGTGGCTGAGTCCATTATTGATGTGTGCATCAAGGTATTCCGGGTCGTGCTCTAATGCTTGATGATAATAGGCTAAAGCGCTTCGATGGTTGCCTGAATGTGCATAAATTGTGCCTAAATTATTGATTAATAAGGCTGAATTTGGATTCAGGGTGAGGGCCGTATTGAGGTGCTCTATGGCCTGTTGCGTGTTTCCAAGGTGTTTGTAAATATTGCCTAAAGAATTGTGAAATGTTTCGCGGTGAGGGGCATAACGTAGGGCTTGTTTAAGCGCATTCAGTGCGTCTTGATACTGTTCGAGTTGACCATATAAAATACCGAGTAAATGCCAGGTGTTTGCGTCTTTTGGATGATCTTTTAGCCAAGCTCGATAACCTTTTTCAGCAGCATCTGCCTGAGATTGATGATGATGTGCTACAGCCTGTGCCAGTGTGGTTGTCATCGATGTGTTTGCCTGTGAAGATGATGGGCCAATTCGGCCACACAAACTGCGTAGAGCGGGCTACGATTATAATGCATCATAACATTCAAGTTGGGTAAGCCAATCCATATGTCTTGATCTGCTTGGCCTTTTAAGCGCCAAAGGTCGACAGTGTGTGTGTGTGAAGGCATTTTTGGAAGATGTATTACGCCTAAATGTCTAAGATTTTTTACAGGCACGTGCATGGGCCATGTATGATGATGTTTCAGTGGGCTGCTGTTTGATAAGCGTGAAGGATAGACAGATACTTCATGTGCATGCCAACCAAATGCTTGTAAATAATGTCCGATGCTTAAAATCGCATCATCTGCTCGATGAAATAAATCGGGGGCATGACCTGTGCGAGAGGACACTGCATAGCGGCGGTAATTGCTGGGCATGAACTGAGGCATGCCGAGCGCCCCTGCATAAGAGCCGCCTGCTGTGCGTGGATGCCAATGATGTTCCTGGACTAAACGCAAGTATTCCGATAGCTCATATTGAAAAAATTGTGCGCGTTTAGGGTAGTAAAAGGCTAGGGTGGTTAAAGCATCGAGTGCTTTAAAAGCACTTTGATATCGACCATAATTCGACTCCATGCCCAGCACGGCTACGATGGTTGTTGCAGGAACCGCATAACGTTTTTCGGTTAAAGCTAAAATTTTCCGATGATCCTGCATGAATTGATGGCCATTTCGAAGATGTTGAGGGGTGATAAAATGTTTGCGATAAAGAGGCCAAGGTTGTGCTTCATAGGGGGTCGTCATTTTAGTAATGACTTCTGGACGAATGATTGCTTGAGATAGCAATAAACTTAAGGTGTGATGATTAAAGTTGCCTTGCTTGACTTGTGCTGAAATATAACGTTGAACCTGTGGGCGTTGTAACCAATGTGATGCACGTGTTGACGTCAGTTGTGCTTCAGCTGAAAGCACTGTCAGACAGCTCAACAAGCTACAAATGAATCGAAGTAAAAGCTTCATGATGATTCCTCAAAAGGTGGTTAACGGGTCATCAAATTTCGATGTGCATGAATTGACATGATCATACCAAATGCAGCCATCATCGTCACCATCGAAGTGCCACCAAAACTGACCAGCGTCAACGGTACCCCGACAACGGGTAATATGCCACACACCATACCAATATTAACAATACAAGCAATGAAAAACATCATAGCAATGCTCGAAGACAGTAAGCGACGATAGCTGTTTTGAGCACGCACACTCATGGTCAGCATGCGAATGACAATCATTGTAAAAAAACTTAATAAGATCAGGACACCGATCAGGCCGAATTCTTCAGCCCAGAGTGCAAAAATAAAATCTGTGGCATGTTCTGGGAGGAATTGCAAATGTGCTTGCGT
>JAAZZZ010000152.1 GCA_014238985.1 Gammaproteobacteria bacterium | reverse complement strand
AATTTTTCACTATTTTCACAAATACTATAAGTGATCATTTTATTCAAACACAAATTACAGCAAATTTGTAACAAATTGAAAAATATTCTAATTCAAATTCAAATTTAAAACTAGTGTCTAGATATCTGATAGATTTAGTTTTAGACCGAAAAAAAGTGTTGTTTGGATAAAGCTATATTATATCTCTGATTGTACGATCTACCCTCATACGGGCCATGTGTTGTCTGTGTGCGGGATGATGTTTTGATCAAAAAGGTGTTTAATGCGTCTTGGCGTGGATTTATTTCGTACAATACGCTATGATTTTTGATCATTTTATTTCAGGTCTAGCGCATGTTCGATGATCAGTCAATTTTAATCACAGGGGGTACAGGTTCTTTTGGGCATCAGTTGGTCAAAATATTGCTGAGCCGTTATCGGCCAAAGCGTTTGATTATTTTTTCACGGGATGAGCTCAAACAGTATGAGATGCAACAAATCTATAATGCACCTTGTATGCGTTATTTTATTGGGGATGTACGTGATCTAGACCGTCTCAAACAAGCTATGATGGATGTGGATTATGTTATTCATGCAGCAGCACTTAAACATGTTCCTATTGCCGAATATAATCCAACAGAATGTATTCGAACCAATATTTATGGTGCTGAGAATGTCATTCAAGCTGCATTATTGAATAACGTAAACAAGGTTATTGCCTTGTCGACAGATAAAGCAGCTAACCCCATTAATCTATATGGCGCAACAAAATTAGCTTCAGATAAACTGTTTGTGGCAGCCAATAATATTTCAGGGAAAAAGAGAACACTTTTCAGTGTTGTGCGCTATGGGAATGTTATAGGTTCACGTGGTTCAGTGGTCCCATTTTTCAAAAAGCTTATTGAGCAAGGTGTTAAGAAATTACCCATCACAGATATGAAAATGACGCGATTTTGGATCAGTATTGATCAAGGTGTTGAATTTGTATTAAAGAATTTTGCCCGTATGCAGGGCGGGGAAATTTTTGTGCCAAAAATTCCATCCATTAGAATTGTTGATTTGGCAAAGGCCATGCAGCCTGAATCTGAATTGAACCTCATTGGAATTCGTCCCGGAGAAAAATTGCATGAAGTGATGTGCCCGAAAGATGATTCACATTTGACGATTGAATTTGATGATCATTATGTATTGTGTCCAACCATTATATTTCAGAATTGTTCAAGTGTTTTTGAAAAAAATGCCTTGGAGGAACAAGGATCATTTGTTGAACAAGGTTTCGAATATCATTCGGGGATGAATCCAGATTTTCTGAACATTGATCAAATTATAGAATTAAATCATTCAACTTCAAATGCATACGAGACAAGTGAGATCGAATGATTCCTTATGGTTGTCAATGCATCGAATCAGAAGATCTAGAGGCGGTGCGCTCAGTCTTAAAATCTGATTGGTTAACACAAGGTCCTTGTATTAACGCTTTTGAAGCTGAGTTGTGTGCGCAGACTCATGCGCCATACGCAACTGCTGTGAGCAGCGCAACAGCAGGCTTGCATTTAGCATGTTTAGCTTTAGGGGTCAAAGCAGGCGATCGAGTGTGGACTTCTCCCAATAGCTTTGTTGCATCGAGTAATGCCGCTCTATATTGTGGGGCTACGGTCGATTTTGTAGACATTGACCCTCAAACATACAATATGTCGCCGGATGCTTTGGAAGTGAAGTTGAAATGTGCAGCACAGCAAGGGCAGCTGCCTAAAGTGATTATCCCCGTGCACTTTGCAGGGCACGCGTGCGACATGCAACAGATACGGATTTTAGCGGATCAATATGGTTGTGCTGTCATTGAAGATGCAGCACATGCTATCGGCGGAACCTATGAAGGGCGACCCATTGGGTGTTGCCAATATTCAGATATTGCTGTATTTAGTTTTCATCCTGTTAAGCTCATGACAACAGGAGAAGGCGGTGCTGTGATGACGCAATCCCAACAGATTCACGAAAAACTTCAAGCATTGCGTAGCCATGGGATTGTACGAGATGCTGAGCGTTGGGAGGAAGCCGATCAAGGAGGGTGGCATTACGAACAGCACATGTTAGGCTTGAATTATCGTATCACAGATTTTCAATGTGCAATGGGCATAAGTCAATTATCAAAGCTAAGTAAATTTATTAAAAAAAGGGAAACAATTGCTAAGAAATATTTTTTCTCATTTAAAG
>JAAZZZ010000151.1 GCA_014238985.1 Gammaproteobacteria bacterium | reverse complement strand
GAGACAGTCGTTTAGGTGCTTCTTTTGTTGATAAAGATGGATCAAAAAAAATTCCTGTAATGTTGCATCGAGCCTTGTTCGGATCTTTAGAAAGATTTATAGGAATATTGATTGAAAATTATTTTCGCTGCATGCTTTTACGATCTTATTCAAGCTCATTTCATGGATTTGGACAGGATGTACAGGGCTCCACCAGCTATGCTCTGAAAGTTTTGGAACTTGGACATGCCTGCCCGTGAGTGAAAGTTGCATGACATACCATGTTTTGAGCCAATTGAACAAGTCTGGATAGGTCTGTTCAACGTCTTCAATATTTTTGACTGTCAGGAGTATTCCGCCTTGTGTTAAAAAGAGCAGCAGTATTTGTCCAACAGGGCTTTTAAGTACGGTGTTTAGGTCATCATCTGGATGTTGTTCATGATGGCGACAAACCCATAAAATGGCATAATGGATTGCTGAAAGCTCTGGATTAAACCGACTCACAGTATTCATTGGGTTAAGACCTGAGCGGATCAATGCTTGACCCACTCCATAGGCACTTTTAAAGCAGGCGTCCTGAAACAGCGCGTGAGGGTTGCGCCGACTGCCCTCTTGTGAAGCTTCCAAACTGAACATTAAAGCTTCCAAACTGAACATTAATGTTGCCATACGCATCTTAGGGCAGTTTGCAATGGAGGCACCTGATTTGATCACGGCGCGTATACAGTCAGCTCTTGCTTGAATGTGTTCATCGAGATGTTCGGTTTCGTTAAAATGGTCAGCATTAAATACCAGTCTTTCTAAAGTGTAATTCAGTACATCAGCTGGAAATTGATGTGATTGAAGGATGTGCATCAGAGGATGTAATTTGCCCTGCTGGGCAGCTAAAATCAGTGGGTGAAGATCATCTGAAAATAAACACCCTTCAATTTGTACATGATAAATGTTGTTTGAAATGTATTGAAAGTATGTGCGGGCGGTAGGGTTCGAAATCCATCCCTGCTGTAAACAGAAATGAATGACCAGTAGGATGCGGAATATGCTTTGATTCTGAAGACTACGACGTATAAAAAGATTAAAACCGGAGAATAGGTCATTTGGGTTCATGCTTTAGCCTCATATGATTTGCCACGTATTTATTGAAGTAAAGAAAGAGCACATTTTAACAAAATATTGATATATATGCAAATTTTAATTTGATTGAGCGCTGTAAAAGGCTTCAAAGCCTTTAAGGCGTAATTGACAACTGTCGCATGTGCCGCATGCAGGGTTTTGAGAGGTTGCACGATAACATGAAATGGTCATGCTATAATCAACACCCAATGAATGGCCTAAGGCAATGGTGTCGGATTTGCTTAAATGCATCAGTGGCGCTTCAATGTGGATCGGTTGACCTTGAATGCCTTCAGGGACGGCCAAGCGTGCGACCTGTTCAAAAGCCTGAATATAGTCGGGCCGGCAATCTGGATAACCTGAATAGTCAACATGTGAGCAACCAATCATGATGCGCTGAGCCTGTATTGATTCAGCAAAACTCAAGGCATAGGCTAAAAATAAGGTGTTGCGCCCAGGCACATAGGTGATGGGGATGGCTTCAGTGTTGGGTTGATGGGCCGGCACTTCTAAGTTGCAGTCGGTGAGGGCATTGGTCTTGGGGTTCGGCAAGGTGATTGACGTGATACAGTGTTGTCGAATATTAAAATGTTTCACAATACGTTGAGCAGCATCCAGTTCCACACGATGTCGTTGTCCGTAATCAAAGCTTAAAGCAAAGACCTCATCGCCCCGATCTTTGGCCAGTGCTAAGCAGGTGGTGGAATCCAGCCCACCTGAACATAACACCACCGTGCGGGTGGGGTGTTTAGTCATGAAGGTTATCCTTGATGAGCGCTTGCATCTCGGTTTGTTTGCTTTTGAGGGCTTGGTGTTGTTGTTGCAGCGCGTCAAGGTCTTTGCGTGTTTTTTCAACGACTGCAGCAGGGGCTTGTGTTTGATAGTGTGGATTCTGCATGCGTCTCTCAAGTGGTGTGATCTGTTTTTCAAGTTTGATTAAGGCTTTTTGAATACGGTCCAATTCAGCTTGCGGATCGATGAGGCCAGCCAACGGTACTAAGCAGTGTAAATCGCCCACCAGGCCGGTGGCAGATGCAGGTGGGTGCGTATTCTCTGCCAACCAACTGATCTCTGAGAGTTTTGACAGCTGCATTAATAAAGCGCGATGCGTAT
>JAAZZZ010000150.1 GCA_014238985.1 Gammaproteobacteria bacterium | reverse complement strand
GAAATATTAAGAGATGAAAATTTATTTAATATATTTAAACGATCATCATCGTGGGGTTTGATCCATGCTTCTCTCAACATCACACATTGTTTCTTTAGAGATGATTAAAAATTTATTAATGTCATGTTTTTTGTATATAAGGGTTTGAATCTGATCGAAAACTCAGGCGGATAGGCATGCCTTTTAATTTAAAGTGTTTTCGAAACGTGTTTTCGAGATAGCGGTGATACGCTTTGGGGAGTGCGTCTGTTTGTTTGCCGTGAATCACGATATAAGGGGGACTTCCAGATGATAGATGGGCAAAGCGTAGTTTGATGCGCCTTCCTTTGATCATAGGGGGCGGATGATTGATTTGAGCCTGTTCTAGACAAGCGGTTAATGCGGAGGTGGAAGGTCTTTTTTGAGTGCTGAGATAAGCCCCTTTAACAGACTGCATGATACGATGTAAGCCACGACGTTGCTTGCCTGAGCAAAGATGATGGTCGCAATAATGTATAAAGTTTAAACGATCATCTACGCTACGCTCTAAATGATAACGTTGATCTTCGATGAGGGCATCTGATTTGTTCAAAGCGATCACAAGGCCTCTGCCTGCTTCAATGACACAGCGTATGAGCTGGCAATCTTGGTCTGTGACACCTTCAGTGGCATCGATTACAATCAAGACCACCTCGGCCTCTTGAATACTGCGTAAAGCATGGATCACCGTATAGCCTTCCAGTTGTTTTTTAGCAACCTGTGATTTACGACGAACGCCTGCAGTATCAATCAGGATATAGTCTTGTTGTTTGTAGTGTAAGGGGCTATGAATACTGTCGCGTGTTGTGCCGGCTATATTGGACACCAGCATGCGTTCAGCCTTCAGCAAGGCATTGGTTAAGGTGGATTTGCCCACATTAGGCCGACCAATGATGGCCAGATGAATGGCGTTCTGTGTTTGAGGTGTATCCTTGGAGGATTTGAGCGCTTTAGGACACAGTGTATGAATGCGTGTTTTGAATTGCTCTATATGGTGATTATGTGCGGTGGAGATTGCACAACAATCTGTCAAGCCCAATGCGTGAAAATCTGCCAGTGCTTCGGTTTGAGTGAGATTTTCAGCTTTATTCACACAGAGCAGTTTGGGCTGAGGGTATTGTCTGAGCTTGTGTGCCAATGCGCGTTCTTCAGGCAGGCAACCTGATTGAGCGTCCAGGACCCAAACAATGAGGTCTGCTTCCTCTAAGGCGATATCTACTTGTTGATTCAGCAAGGGTTGTAAGGGGTCTTGTTTTCTCTGAGTGAAGCCTCCGGTGTCGATTAAAATCCATTCAACATCCTCAATGGTGGCAAAGCCATAATGTCGATCACGGGTGACGCCTGGTTGTGCGTCGATGACAGCGGAGTGCGTGCCCGTTAAGCGATTAAATAGGGTTGATTTTCCTACATTAGGGCGGCCAAAAATGACCATAACAGGTTGAGGCATAATTAACCCAATTGTGTTGACTGAGTATGGCGAAGGGTCCAGGCTATTTTAGCCGTGATATGTTGTTTGAAGAGGCGCCATTTTGGATCTTCAGGGAGTGATTTAAGTGCATTTTTGTAGGCTTTTACGGCTTTTTTAGGCTGATTTTGTTCCGAGAGCAGGTTACCGTGGAGCATCCAAGCCAAGGGAGATTGTTGTGAAATTTCAAGTTTCTGAAGCATCTTTTGTGCTGCTTTAAGGCGATGCGTTGAGAGAAAAATGCGTACCAGCCGCATTCGGGCGACGTCTCTGAGGGCCGGTTGATGGCTTTGTGTGATGATGTGTTTCAAGGTTTGAATGGCTTGCGTTGTGTGACCTGCATCGATGCTGTATTTGACCTTTAATAGTTGTGCCAGGTCTGCATAAGGGGTGTTTGAGTATTTTGTTTCTAACGATTGTATCAGGGGTTGTATTTTTTGTGTTGAAGCGTTGTCTTGTATAGAGCTGATCAGATGGCTAAAAACAATCGAGGCCTTGTGTGCCTGTGTCATGCGGTGTTGTTGCCACTGTTCCCATCCGAGATATGAACCGAATAAGATCACTAAAAAAGCAATGATCAGCTTAAAATATTTACGTACCCACTTATGTAGCGCTTCTGATTGTTGTTCATCAGTCTCATACATCTGAACCTCCTTTAATCAGTCTATCTAGATGCGTCTTCAGCGTGTGAGGTGAGCAGGTGATGCTGGTTGCATGTGGTTGTAGGGGTTTGAT
>JAAZZZ010000014.1 GCA_014238985.1 Gammaproteobacteria bacterium | reverse complement strand
GTTAAGTATCTATTTTCAAGGCTGCCATCAATCTGGGCTCTGTTACCCACCACAACAGCATACGGTGAACCTCAGCACAAACGCCCCTTCAGGGCTCTGGCACAGCCTAGGTTTGCTGTTAATCGCCGGATTATTGCTGGCATTCACTCCCTGCGCCTTGCCCATTGCCCCTATCGCCATGGCCAGCATTTGCACCCGAAAACAAGCCGGCTCTTGGCAAAGCGCCTGTAGCTTTCTACTTGGATTAACACTGGCTTATGCGGCCCTCGGTGCAAGCATTTACTGGCTAGGATTACAATTACAACTGTTGACACAAACCCCCTGGCTGCTGATTTCAGCTGCAGTGATGACAGTATTATTTGGCTTTGCATTGTTAGATTTAGTGCCATCTGTAACACAGCGTTTGTATCAACTGATTCAAGCTTGCCTCCCTAAGCAAAAACGTTCACAACATTT
This sequence comes from Gammaproteobacteria bacterium, assembly GCA_014238985.1. Lineage (GTDB taxonomy): Bacteria > Pseudomonadota > Gammaproteobacteria > Comchoanobacterales > Comchoanobacteraceae > UBA729. The sequence continues at coordinate 9,903 of JAAZZZ010000014.1, read as the reverse complement.
TCATACATCTGTCATGGGGGCTGTCACGATGCTGATTGCCACGCCTTGCGTGGCACCCCCAATGTTGGCGGCCCTTACATGGGCCAGTCATACACAGCAATTTTGGCCTGCCACTTTAGGGGTTGCAGCCATGGGATTTGGATTGGGATTTCCTGCAAGCTGTGCAGCTGTCTTGGGCTATCGGCTAAGCTATCACAATGCTGCACACGCATTAATTCAACCACTGCTTGGGCTGCTGTTACTGACACTGAGTTTGGTATTCCTTGATCGCGTGCTTTCATTTCATTGGATGTTAACCTTCACCGGCCTGTGGGCTGCAATAGCCATTTGGTTTACCTTGCATCATAGCAAACAGCGCAATATTTTGCATAAAACACTGATCAGTTGCGTTGTTATACTGTGTGCAAGTTGGTTATATACCCTCAATAGAACACATCAACAAGCTGTATTACCCTCACATCACACACTCCATCATCTATCACAATGGCAACACCCCAAACATCCACATCGAACAACGCCTAAATTGATTTACTTTCATGCAAATTGGTGCTCAACATGTCGGACCATTCAAACGCAGGTTTTGGGGCATCCTCAACTCAAACACATGCTGAAAAAATGGATGTTTTTAGATGTGGATTTAACCCACTTAACACCCGATACAACAGCACTCATGAAACACTTTGGTGTGATAGCCCCTCCCACATTAATTGTGCTGAATGCTCACAATCATCTGGAGCATAAATTTGAAGGAGACATCACTGTACAAAGCTTAATACAAGCTTTAACGCGTACAATTTCACCCTCAAAACACTGAATCCAGTCAACCTTATCTTTGAACCTCTAACTTAAACACAGTCTTAAACACAGTTATGATCTAAAATCTCACACTAGACGCAGCATTGAGCTTCTGTCACAATCAGCGGCTATGAACAGTTTATTGGTCCTGCATGGACCCAATTTAAATCTACTCGGCCAACGAGAAACCAACCTTTACGGCACATTGAGCTTAGCTGAACTCAATGAGCAACTCGTCGAACATGCTGATACACTGGGGTATCACTGCCAGTGTGTACAAAGTAATTCAGAAGGCATTTGTATCGATACTGTTCATCAATCATTTGAATCAGGCGTCAAAGGTTTGATCGTCAATGCGGGCGCATTCACACATACCAGTATTGCATTGAGAGATGCTTTACTTGCATGTTCGATCCCTTTTGTAGAGATTCATTTGACACAATTGGCTCAACGTGAGCACTTTCGACACACTTCTTACTTGTCAGACATTTCAGTGGGCAGTATTATGGGGTTTGGGCCTTTAGGCTATAAACTTGGCATTGATGCATTGCATCATCATTTGATTCATCAAGAGACATGATTATGGACACAAAAAACATTGAGAAACTCATTCAACTTATTGAGACTACGAAAGAAAACCTGGATGTTCAAGAAATTGAAGTGAAGAACAAAGATGGGTCTAGTCTTCGAGTGGCGCTACAACCTTCGGGCCAAGTACACACCACCACACAGCTCCCATCTGCCTCACACACACCGACTACACCACAACCCGATGCTCAATCTGAGACAATTCTTGAGGGCTTTCAGGTTAAATCCCCCATGGTTGGAACCGTGTATCTCACACCGTCTCCTGAAGCTGAAGCCTTCGTGCAAGTGGGCCAATCTGTGACGGTAGGTCAAACCCTCTGCCTCATTGAAGCAATGAAGATGTTTAATAAAATTAAAGCTGAAAAATCTGGCATCGTCACAAATATTCTTGTTGAAAATGGCCAACCTATTGAATTTGATCAACCTTTAATTTTAATTAAGGACTGACAATGTTCAAAAAGGTTTTAATCGCAAATCGGGGCGAAATTGCACTGCGTATCCATCGGGCTTGCAAAGAAATGGGCATCCGTACTGTGGCTATTTACTCACAAGCAGACCAAGATCTCATGCATGTTAGACTCGCAGATGAAGCCGTCTGCATCGGCCCAGCATCCTCGCTACACAGTTACTTGAACATCCCTTCCATCCTCAGCGCTGCTGAAATCACACATCCTGATGCCATTCATCCCGGTTATGGATTTTTGTCAGAAAATGCTGCATTTTCAGAACAAGTTGAAAAAAGTGGCTTTACCTTCATTGGCCCAACAGCTGACACCATTCGTTTGATGGGCGATAAAATCACTGCAATCAAATTGATGTCTGAAGCAGGCATCCCATGCGTGCCTGGATCAAACGGTGCAGTACCATCTGATCCAGGCGCAGTGACCGCTTTGGCTGATCAAATTGGCTACCCTGTTTTGATTAAAGCTTCAGGCGGCGGCGGTGGACGCGGCATGCGCGTGGTATATCAGCCCCATGAATTGCTGGAAGCTATACAAACCACTCAACAAGAAGCTCAAGTCGCGTTTAACAATGACGAAGTGTACATGGAAAAATTCCTCACCCAACCACGCCATATTGAAATTCAAATTTTAGGCGACGGCCAGGGACATGCAATCGCGCTGGGAGAACGTGACTGCTCTTCGCAACGCCGGCACCAAAAAGTGATTGAAGAGGCGCCCGCACCCGGACTCACTGATGATGAACGCACTCGCATCTATGAACGTTGTATTCAGGCCGCTCAAGAAATGCATTACAGAGGTGCAGGTACATTTGAGTTTTTGTATCAAGAAGGCGAATTTTATTTTATTGAAATGAATACACGCGTTCAAGTTGAACACCCTGTCACCGAAATGATCACTGGTATCGATATTGTTAAAGAACAACTGCGCATTGCAGCAGGCGAACCCCTGAGCCTGAACCAACAAGACTTACGCTTTTCAGGACACGCCATCGAATGCAGAATCAATGCAGAAGACCCCGTCACGTTCATGCCATCCCCTGGCGTGATTAAAGGATTTCACCCCCCTGGCGGGCTGGGTGTTCGTTTTGATTCACATATTTATAATGAATATCGAATTCCACATCAGTACGATTCTATGATTGCCAAACTTATTTGTCATGATGTAGATCGTCAAGCTGCCATACAGAAAATGCGTAATGCATTAGAAGAGCTGATCATCGAAGGCGTTCGAACCAACGTGCCTTTACATCAGAAAATCCTGTCAAATCCCGTATTTAATCAAGGCGGCATGACGATTCATTTTCTAGAAAATTTGCTTAAAAATCCTGAGGAGGATCTAGATGCCATCATTTAAAAAAGACCCTGCTGTCGCAGCGCTTAAATCACTGATTCATGAAAAACACCTTCATACACAACAAGAACTCTGTCAAACCATGCAAGAATTAGGATTTAACATCAATCAATCCAAAGTGTCTCGGCTATTACGTCGTATGAATGTTGTAAAGTGTAAAGATGAAGATGGGCACATCACCTACCGTTTGCCGCAAGAGCCTGCACCGCCTGAAGCACAGGCTTCTGTATCTGATCTCGTCATTATGATTGATGCAAACACACACATGGTTGTGGTGCGCACCACTCCAGGTGCCGCACCTGTGATTGCACGTGTGCTCGATTATCACAAAGATCAAATTGGCATGCTGGGCTGTGTTGCAGGCGATGACACAATCCTCGTTACCCCGAAAACAGACCATAATACTCAAGACTGCCTCCACAGCGTTGAAAAGCTACTGTTTTAATTGACTTTTTAATCAAAACACAGTAGAATTGCTTGATAAATTATTTTTCTAATAGAAAGAGGGTGAGAAAATGCATACTGAAGCATCCCCCAACAGCTTAAATTCTAAAAATTCCGTGCTCTGGTTCGCTTTTTTTCTTTATGCCATATCCAGTATTGCGAGTTTTGCCATTGGCTTAGATTGCGCCATCATTGCTATACACTGGATGCACCTATATTACCCACAAGCACAACTAGGATTACTAGTGTTCATTGGATTATGTGCCATCTCGGGTCTTGTATTAAACTGGATTCTCTATCAAGCAGATGCATTTGAAGCATTATATGATTTCTGTCTAGGTATTAAGCAACACTGCACCAAAACGAACCTATTATTGCTTTTGATTGCATCATTGATCGTTACAGCTACTGTTATGTGCCTTGTAGTACCCCATGTGGCCTTTCTGAGCACTTTAACCGGCATTACCCGCTTGACAGCATGTACAGCGCTCATATTGTCAGGCATCATTGTTCTGGAATCTTGCATGCGCCTCATGACATCATACCTCATCCGGCCAGACTCTACTTCTTGGAGGCAATGCGTTGCTGCTATTTGTTCCAATATCATACCTTTGGCCTCTGCGGTTTGCATGGGTTTATTTACCTATCATGCCTACGCGTTCAACCCAGTGATCACACTGAGCATGCCTTATATCATCATATTTTCTTTGGCATATGCCATTGGCACATTTACCCTTATGCGTCGCTCTATAGCCAAACTGATGATTTCCTTTAGCCATCAACCTCTTTTGAGAAAAGTAAAGGAGTACCTGCTCTCTGACCCTGCTAACTCTTTAGCCAGTATTAAAGAACACCTAAACGAAAAGCACCCAGATATGTCATATGTTGAGCGCAACTTAGTCCAACTACTGAGCCGAGAAGATCTGTTTAATGAGGTTTTTGATGAAAACTCTAATGATGAAAACTCTAAAAAATACAGTATGGATTCAACCACACAAGAAAAAAATCATCCACTGCAAAGTTGGGGTTTAGGGGTTATCCCAATTGTTTTATTTTTTACCACCTATCTATCTTTTGGTCTTTTAACCGCGACACTCGCATGTATCTGCACTACAATACTACAAATTAAATACATTCATTCTCATAAAGACAGGGCTGACACAACACAACAGAACATCATACTCAGCACTCCCTTTATTCTAGCAATACTTGGCACAGCCGTCTGCTGGAAGGATGGCGTTCTAAGCGCATTAGGCCTGTTAGGCATTGTCCCAGCAGTTGCTACCCCGCTCACATATCTATTTGTCGGAGCAATGGTGCTTGCAGAAATATTCTTTTGTATTGATTTAACCCGTAAAATCTCAATTCAATTCAAGCTCCCTGTTAAAGGCGAGGATCAACCTACTCAATCTATGCCTCAAATAATCCTCTCTAAATTCAAAAAAAACCGCGGCAAATCCCTGTGTTTACTGCTGGTTTTAATCCCTATTGGACTGAATGGATTCGCAAACGGCATCATCGCCGTTTCCGATCCAATTACATATGCTCAATTTGGCCTCCCACTACTGATCTTAGGCGTGATGCTGAGTTTCAGTATTATGGCAAATGAAACCTCCGGGCTTAAATCAACAGCATTGTGGCCAGATAAACTCCCGTTTTCATCGCCTGATGAGAATCAAGCAAAACAAAATCAGCTATCGCCTCAACATCGTAGAATATTTCTCATCATTTCTTTTGTTGGCCCACTTTCTGTCATGGCATTCTATTTCGATCAACAAGTCGGTGTAATCCTCTTAAATACTGCATTGAGTGCTGCGCATCTTTCAACTTCGTTCAGCATACCGATAGCAGCTGTTGTCTCGCTCGCGGCACTTCTGTTTGTAGGCGTTACAATTCAATCTATCGCAAACAAATACAATATGTTTGAAATACCCGTCAATTTAACAATACCAGGCAATTCAGGCGAATCAGATCCCTCCCCTTCCTCAGGATCAGCGCCACCACCTGCAACACCCAACGGATCGGACGCTGCTGCTACTCGAGAAACGCACACAGTACTAGCTCCCTAATGCTTGACCAATACCTCAACGCATACACAGCATAAGAGTGCAGCGTAACTGCCGGCAATACAGTCATCCAAAACAATGGCCCAGCCTTCAGGACGTCGATCTACAACACAGGCTGGCCATAATTTAGTGATATCAAATACTCTAAACAGGATAAACGCTGCACTCACCCAACCCCATTCCCAGGGAATCACCATCAAAGGTAACCAACACCCCACCACTTCATCACACACAATACAACTGGGATCTTTCTCTTTTAAGCGTTTTGCCGTTTGATCAGCTGTCCAACAACTGAACACACAGAGCACGCACCATGTACACAATACCTGCCATACAGGCCACGCTCGAGCCCAATATGCAAGAGGAATGGCCAGAAAACTGCCCCAAGTGCCTGGGGCATAGGGTAAATAACCTAACCCAAATCCTACACTCCACATATGGCCAAAATGCCATCTGAATTGTTTAAAATGAGACTTAAGCCGATGCATTAAAATGTTCAAAACCTTCTCCCTGAGGCCGAGGCCGTTTAGATTGATCGAGAAATTTCACACCCTTTTCTTGAATAATGTGCCCTATGGGCGTGACCTGACAGGCGTGTTGCGCTGAAAGCTTCATCAAATCTTGCATCTGTTTCGGCGCTACTGTGAAACATAAGGCGTAAACCTCCCCTCCCAACCAAGCATAATCACTGGCCATTTGAGGCTGTAATGCATTGAGCACCGGATGATAGGGGCATGCATCTAAATCTAATTGTGCCCCGCATCCAGATTGATGTAGCAAGCGATTTAAATCTTTTAATACACCATCTGATATATCAATACAGGCATTGATGAGATTCTTACACGCCATTGCAAACTGAACGGGTGGATCTGGACGACGCCACACAGCACAGGCCGCTTCACCTGCAGCACACTCCCCTGGTGCATGCTCTAAAGCCCAAGCACCGGCCCCCAATTGCCCTGTCACACAAATAACATCTCCAACCTGTGCGGTATTTTGACGTAAGGCAGCTTCTGGCTTGATAGTACCCATGAGCACCACATGTACTGCACGGGGGCCCCGTGAAATATTCCCCCCCACACACTCAATCTGATAGCGTGCCGCCAATTGACAAAATCCTTGGCTGAACGCATCAATCCATTCAAATTGCATGTCAGGCAAGCTCATCGAGATCAAGGCCCAACAAGGCTGTGCGCCCATCGCAGCAATATCACTGAGCGATATCGCTAAAGCACGATGTCCGATATCCTGTGCTGAAAAGCGCTCATCAAAATGCGTACCTTCAATCTGAGCATCAACTGTTGCTACAATGCCAAGCCCTTGTGGTGGCATGAATCCAGCGGCATCATCACCGCTTCTACACCACACATCCTGTCTTTGAATCTTTTGATGCTTCAAAAAGAGATCAATGAGCAATTGTTCTGCGTCACTCATCTTGTTTGATTAAAATGTTTAGCCACTCGATCTAACACTGCATTGACAAAACGATACCCATCTTTTGCGCCAAATCGTTTTGCTAAACGCACCGCTTCAGAAATGACAATCGCATCTGATAGGTCATCTAGCTGATGTGCTAATTCATAAGTACCTATCCGTAATACAGATAACTCAACTGCTGTCAGATTTTTCAAAGTTCTAGCTTCCAATAAAGGTTCGAACAATGCATCTAAGCGCGCATGTTCAGCAACCACCCCTGAAAAAACTGTCGTAAAATAATTCACTTCAAACGATTTGCCTTCATTTTCTTCCAAAAATTGTTGCAAGATTTGTTGGCTGTCCTGTTCTGTCATCTGCCACTGATATAAAGCTTGGCAAACAAAATTTCTTGCTTTTTTCCTCGCTGAAAGACTGCTCACACTGTACTCCACATAATATTTTGAATCACATAGATCATTGCACTTCGCTGTGTGATTGATTCAGTTGATCTACAAACTCTTTAAATGCATCTACATCTTTAAAATCCCAATACACAGAAGCAAACCGAACATAAGCAACAGGATCAAGTGCTTGCAACGATTCCATCACCCACTGCCCAAGCAATTGACTGCTGACTTCACGTTCACCTGTTGCCCGTAATTTTTTAATCAAGGCTGAAACACTTGCTTCAAATTGCTCTGCACTGATCGGCCGTTTCTCCAAAGCACGTTGCATGCCTGCCCGTAATTTATCTTCATTAAAGGGATCTCGGCAACCATCTCGTTTCATCACTTTGGGCATCAGTAATTCCGCCACTTCAAAGCTGGTCAAACGTTCTTTGCATTCAATACATTCTCGCCGACGACGTACCTGTGTGCCATCTGCAACCAATCGCGAATCAATCACTCGAGTATCCGGGGCATGGCAAAATGGACAAAACATCATCACTCCAAATAAGATGTAGGGATAGGATGCTCAGCACATAACGCTGCCACCTCAGTGCGGCATTGTGTAGCTGTTACTTCATCCTCCGGAGAACGCAAGCGCTGACAAATCAATTCAGCAATCTTTAACATCTGATCGACACCCATTCCACGAGAGGTGAGCGCAGGGGTCCCAATACGCAGGCCAGAGGTTTGGAAAGGTGACCGCTGATCATTCGGAACAGTATTTTTATTGGCTGTGATCTGAACAGCTTCAAGCCATTGTTCCACCTGTTTGCCCGAAAAATCTTTGGATGAAAAATCAAGCAAAAACATATGATTAGACGTTCCTTTTGATACAACATCAAACCCAGATTCTATAAAATACTGAGCCATCGCCTGCGCATTATCGATGACACGTTGTTGATACTGTTTAAATGCCGGCATGCTCGCTTCTCGGAACGCCACTGCTTTCCCAGCAATTGAATGCATCAACGGCCCACCTTGGACACAAGGAAAAACACCAAAATTTAATTTTTTGTGCAATGCCTCGTCATCTCCCGCCAAAATTAATCCCCCTCGGGGGCCACGCAGCGTTTTATGTGTGGTAGATGTCACAACATGAGCATATCCAATTGGAGAAGGATACAATCCTGCGACAATGAGTCCTGAAACATGTGCAATATCTGCCAATAAATACGCACCGACTTCATCTGCAATGGCGCGAAATCGTGCCCAATCAATTGTTCCGCTGAAAGCAGAAAATCCAGCTATGATCATCTTCGGTTGATGTGCATGTGCCAATTGAGCCACTGCATCATAATCAATATCACCTTCTGGCGTTAAACCATAACTGACTGCATGATATAAACGACCTGAAGCACTGACAGAGGCTCCATGCGTTAAATGCCCCCCTGAATCTAAACCCATGCCCAATATACAATCACCTGGATTTAACATACCCAAGTAAACAGCCATATTCGCTTGTGAACCTGAATGTGGTTGAACATTGGCATACTCACACTCAAACAGTTGACACGCACGCTCACAGGCCAAGGTTTCGATTGCGTCAACCCATTCGCACCCGCCATAATAACGACGTTTTGGATATCCTTCAGCATATTTATTTGTTAAACAACTGCCTTGAGCCGCACACACAGCTGCACTCGCATAATTTTCAGAAGCAATCAATTCTAAGTGATCAACTTGCCGTTGAGCTTCAGCCGCAATCAATGCTGAAATTTCAGCATCAGCAGTACTTAGCACATCATATGACGTCACACATCACACCCTTTATTCACTGGCCGGCAGTGTAACATGTTTCAGGTGTTTGATATAGCCTGTAATTGCTTCATAAACGCTTTCCAACGCTGCCAAAATTTTGATTTTTCAACTCGATGCTCGAGCATCTGCTGTAGAGATGGTGCAGCCATCACAATCCCTCCATTTTGAGGCAGTGCATAACACACATTTAGGTCATGGGCCTTGGGCCAAGCCGTTGCAATTGCTGCCGCTCCCAACAATACCCACCCGCACCCTGCTGTCTGATCCACCTGATCTATCTGATGCAAAGCCAATCCTTCCAGCATCTTAGAAAAGAATGCTGTTTCCGCTGGCACGGTTAAAGCAGGTTTAAAGCACCACACCACTATGACGCCCGAATCATGGTCTTGCGTCTTTTGAGTCATCCAGCTTGGCGTGTGCATGCATTGAAAAGGCTCAATTTCTAACGCTTTTAATGTTGAACATGTTGTCATGTTGCCGTCCTGATTGCCCAATGTTCAGGCACATGCACAGTATCCCAAGCGTGTTGTTCAGATTTAAGCACGGTACACTCTGCAAAACGCCGCGTTGGAC
>JAAZZZ010000149.1 GCA_014238985.1 Gammaproteobacteria bacterium | reverse complement strand
ACTACCATCGTCGAAATCAGGTTTTAATGATTCCTTATCAACTACAACGTTTTCAAGGACAGCACCAGATTTTACTGCATTCCAAATTTGAGGTTCAGATTCTTCATTTAGATTAATACATTTTGCATAACACCCACCTTCGAAATTAAATACACCATGCGTACTCCACCCATGCTCGTCATCACCGATTAAGCGTCTTGTGGGGTCTGAAGATAAAGTGGTTTTGCCTGTGCCCGATAACCCAAAAAATAACGCACTGCAACCGTCTTCGCCTACATTCGCTGCACAATGCATCGGCAAAACATCTTGGGGAGGCAGGTGGTAATTGATTGCAGTAAACATGGCTTTTTTCATTTCACCCGCATACCGCATACCGCATAACAAAACACGGTGCTCAGTCAAATCCAAGATGACCGCGGCATCACTGCTCACACCATCGTCTGAGCCCGCCAACTTAAGCCCAGGCACATTGATCAATTCCCAATGCTCAACATGATCAGCTTCAGACCAAGGCCCTTGAATAAACATGTTTAAGGCAAATACAGCATGCCAGGCATATTCGGTCGTAACTTTCACAGGAATCCCATAAGCCGTATCTGCACCCACACGCAAATGATGCACAAACTGCGTTTTGCCCTCTAAATATTCAAGCGCTTTAGCCCATAAAAGCTCAAAAACAGATCGCTCAATCGCTTGATTGGTCCCACCCCAATCAACAGTTTCATGTGTCTGAAGGTCATCTACAATAAATCTATCTTTTGGGGAGCGGCCCGTCCGATTGCCTGTTTCAACGGTTAAAACACCTGTAGCACTACATTCACCTTCCTGTGCTGATACGCTATAGGCCAACAATGCTTCGCGAGAACAATTCACTCGCACAACGGGTTCAACTTCTTGCATAGAGGCTCCTTTAATCATCAATATAAACGATATAGACTGAATTGAATTAAACTTAACGCTAATATAACATCCCTGACACAGTCATTAAACCCTTAAACTGCTCCAACAGACACCAAATCCAAGCATGAAGGCGGTGAAGATTCCCATAAACTTAACAAACAACCTTGCCCACCCGCTCCAGTCAACTTTACAGCGTGTGCACCCGCTTCATATAAAACTAAAATTTGCTGGCTGATTTCAGGCGGCACCAACCCCCAGTCTTCAAAACATGCCTGGCCAGACCGCATGGCTTCAGAAAGGTTCAAATAATCCGCCTGTGTACCCGATCCTTGCAACGCTTGATGCGCCTGAAACACAGCTTCTTGCATTCGTTGATCGACCATCTGTGCCTGCGTTGTGTTGTGTTGATACTGAGCCCTGACCTGGCCCACACAATCTGCTGTACGCGTCTGTCTGTCTGAAAGCTTCAAATACCAACATGGCTTCCAACCCATTTGAATGGGATGATACGATGCAGTGGATTCAAAATATTGTGGCGCTTCAGCCAACACCCCTACAACATCAACCCCTGAACTGTCTCCATGAAATGTATGCTCTAATTGATGAGACAATTGAACCACCGAGTATTTAGGCTGTTTAACAGACTGGCAAGCCCATTGTGCCACCACAGCACATAATGCTGCTGAAAAACCCAGCCCTTGACCGGGTGGAAAATGACCTGATAATTTAAATCGTCCATTTTTCATCTGTAAGCTTGATACGCCTAACGCCTGTAACGCACGCGTCAATAAGGCATCCACCACCAAAGATAAAGCTTGATCTAAGGAAGATTGAACATGTATTTCAATACCGCTTGTGCTCGGCTCTACCGTCAATTTCAAGAAAAATGATGGTAATGGAAACACCAAAGCAGGGCAGCCTCGCAGTACAGCATGCTCTCCCAATAAAATCCATTTACCATATGCTTGATAGATCATAGGCGCTGACACCTTAAATCACCTGAAACCGAGTACGAAAGTGCGCAGCAAACTGATCACGTAACTCAGATTGATCCTGCCGATAGACACAATGCACATTCGCACCTGCATCTAACGTCACCCATGGTCCATCTTGCATCTTTTGCCAATGCGTTTGTATTTGATGAAGCACCCAAAGCGTTTCAGGCGTGATGTACTGAAACGCGGGATATGCGGTATGAAACAATGCATGCATATCCCAAAACTCTTGCCAGATCAATTCATAAGAAGACGCCCAATTATTTAGAACAAAAGCCTTTTGTAAGGCATGATATCGGTCACGGGCTCGCTGTGCGCGCCCAACATATAAAGCGC
>JAAZZZ010000148.1 GCA_014238985.1 Gammaproteobacteria bacterium | reverse complement strand
AACTATTGATCTCGTCTGCGTATCGCTGTACCCGTTTTCACAACACAGCAGCACAGAGGACGAAGATTGGGTAGAATGCATTGACATTGGTGGTGTGACACTCTTACGCAGTGCAGCTAAAAATCATCAACGTGTCACCGTGGTATGTGATGCACAAGACATACCTTGCATCATCAAAACCCTTCCAGAAGCCCCCGACTTGTCCATTCGAAAGAAATTCGCCCTTAAAGCATTTGAAACATGCCTAGCACATGATCAAACCATTCTCACTCGCTTGAGCGCCTCAACATCAGATCCACCTTCACTGATCAACTGCCCACAACATACATCCCTACGTTACGGAGAAAATCCACATCAAGCCGCCACACTCGCCTCAAATCATCCTCCACCTTATACGCAAGTACAAGGCAAACACCTTTCATACAATAATATGCTAGACATTGACACCGCATACCCCTGCGTTTGGGATTTTCAAAAACCCACCTGCGTCATTGTTAAACATGCCAGCCCTGCAGGCATTGGACATGGCGCATCAGCACTTGAAGCCTATACACGCGCCTTAGCCTGTGATCCATTGTCCGCATTTGGCGGTGTAGTCGCATTCAATCAACCTCTGGACGCTCACACTGCTCAAACCATGATCGATTCACAATTTATCGAAGTCATCATTGCCCCTACGATCGAAACAGAAGCCTTAAATCAATTATCAAAAAAATCAAATTGCCGTGTGCTGATTTGGCCAACATCTCAACAAAAATTACAGCCCGATTGGCAGATCCGATCCAGCACCTGCGGCCTGCTCATGCAACGTAATACACCACCACCCGCCACTGAATCTTGGCGCTGTGTCACCGACACCTCGCCGACTGCCGATATACAAACCATATTACACTTTGGATACACCACCGTAAAATGGGTCAAATCAAATGCCATTGTACTCGCCAATACACATCGCACCATTGGGATTGGGTGTGGACAAATGAGCCGCATCGACAGCCTCACTCTGGCACGCCATAAAGCTGAACAAACAGACACCTCAACCCAAGGCAGTATTTTGGCCTCTGATGCTTTTTTCCCCTTTCCAGATATCATTGAACAAGCTGCGCAAGCAGGCATCATCGCCATCATCCAACCAGGTGGTTCACGTAATGATGCTGCTGTCATTCAAGCCGCAAATAATGCGGGCATCTGCATGCTGATGACCGGCATGCGTCACTTCAGACATTGAGGTCTATATCATGAAATTTTTGGTGATCGGTTCAGGGGGGCGTGAGCATGCACTTGCTTGGCGTTTAAGCACATCTGATGCTGTGGAAAAAGTCTTTGTTGTCCCTGGAAACCCTGGCTGTTGGCTCGAACCTAAAGTTACCCCATTACCCATCAACAATACCCCTTCAGAACTGATTCAGGCTTGTAAAACAAAAAAAATTGATACAGTCATCATCGGACCCGAAGGTCCGCTTGCAGCCGGACTCGCAGATCAATTACGTGCAGCGGATATCCCTTGCCTGGGACCCAATCGCTCAGCTGCTCGACTCGAATCATCTAAAGCTTTTTGTAAAGACTTTCTGCGCACACACCAAATTCCCACCGCAGATTATGAAATTCATTCCATCGCCGAACAAGCACACCACGCAATTGAGCAACGTACACAATGGCCCGTGGTGATTAAAGCCTCTGGCCTGGCTTCAGGCAAAGGCGTCATCATTGCAGATTCTATGCAACAAGCCCATACAGCCATCGATACCCTCATGTATGATCCCTTGTTTGCACACGCCAGCACACACATCATTATCGAAGAATATTTAGAAGGTGAAGAACTCAGCTTCACTGTACTCACCGACGGACACACCCTATGCCCACTGGCCGGCGCTAGAGATTATAAACGATTACTCAATGACGATCAGGGGCCCAATACAGGCGGCATGGGTGCCTATTCACCAGTACCCTTACTCAACACAGACATTCAAGATAAAATTTTATCAGAGATCATCGAACCCACATTACACGGCCTTAAACAAAACAATTGTCCATACGTTGGATTTTTATATGCTGGATTGATGTGTTTGCCCAATGGAGACATTAAGGTTTTAGAATTTAATTGCCGCCTCGGAGACCCAGAAACGCAAACATTGATGATGCGCGTCGGCCCCGAATGGGCTAGCATCTGCCATGCAGCTGCACGTGAGCAATTACAACATGCCCCTGCTTTACAATGGTCAGATCCTGCTATTACTATCGTT
>JAAZZZ010000147.1 GCA_014238985.1 Gammaproteobacteria bacterium | reverse complement strand
ACTGTATGGCGCATAAGGTGCGCAAAAAGGGGGCACAAAGACCAAACATTCGTTTGGTCTTTGTTTATCGAATGTATTTAAAATAATGAAGCCCTGCGGTAAACTGATAGACACATTAATCTGTGATGAATTAATTTTTACACTTTGTGCTGCCAAATATCCCTGTACCCAAAGTTGCTGCTGTCAAGATAAAGACAGATTTGCCTCTTTGTTCTACAACAGTTTGTGCTCGTTTTAAAGCAGGAAAAGTCCTAGATATTAAAGCTATTTTGAAATGTGCTCTAGAACACTCGAATGCGTGATGAGAAAATCTTAGCCTAGCGGGGCGGCTGCATACTATCACCACCACCTGAAGCAGGTCTTTGAGGGTTCTGTCTCCCCCCAGACGAACTTTTACCTATTTGCAGTTGACCATCTTGAGCTGGCAGAGCAGCACTCCCTAAAGCAGCAGGAGCTGAGGAAGGAGCTGCCTCATGCGTCACAACATAAGTATCTGGATTAAAGGGTGTCTCAAATACTTTTAAATAGTGCGCAGCTAATTCATCGTAGAAAGACTTTGCATCACCTTCATCGCCTCCGATTTTATAGGTGGTGTAATGGATGGGTGTAGTAGGTAATAAATCTGTAGGGCAATCATCTGAATTTGGATCCATAAAATTAGCATCGTCAAATACAGCATGATCTGGAAGATTCTTTGAGAGCTGAGGAAAAGCCGTAAGAAGCCCCTGCCGTACAAATTGTTTCTGCTCCAAACCAGCGCCTTTATAGAGCATGATATGCTCAAAATACTGATTGAAATCCTGAGGAGAGTGATTTATTTCAACCCCATGTTCATCGCTCTCTATAGCATGAGTAAAGGGCTGAGCTGAATTAGGATCCATCTGCACTAAATGAATTGGTGCAGTACTGGAGCACTTAAGAATAATGCCACTGATGATGGAAAGGACAATACTGGCAAGACCTATCACAGCTAGGATTAAAGGTGCAAATGCCCCTGAAGTGACCCCTGAAGTGAATATAGATATAACGCCCCCCCATGTCGTGACTTTCCCAAACACGGCCGATAAGGCAAGACATATAAAGCCGAGCACCCAAGCCTTGTTCCAAAGTCTGGAGCCATGAGGAGGCTTGCTAGAGTGGCTATCAAGATAATACTGTAACTGCCCACTGAAAGAGAGGCTCGTTTCAGAATCAACAAAGAAAGTAGCATAATCAAACTTCACTGGAAACCCTAGAGTATTTGACGCATCAAATACATGAAGGTCGCGGAATAGGGCTGCTGGAGGGTTCGAGGAATGCAAAGCTAACTTGTAGCCCTGGTTACGGAAAGCATGCAATATCTTGATGATATCCTTCCCGCGACGAGAGACATAAACCTCATCTGAAGTGACCTGCAGGAAGTACGTCTCAACCTCTGCGACTGCCATCACCTGCCCGTTAGACGAGAAATATAAATCGTTGCTCTTCAATTCCGGATTTTGACCGGTCGCGTTTTCTGAGTATAACCAATCTGTTGCCAACACACCGCCTAGATCAAGCATTAAACATTTTTCCTGGCCGCCAGAGTGTGCTAAGTGTTCTTCTGATTGCATGATTTTATCCTTTTTGTCAATACTATACTCAATTTAATTATAGCATCAAAAAAAAAAAATATGCAATGAAGAGTGAATTTATTCAAAAAAACCCTTAGAAAGCTGTGGGCTTAACGCCATGCTCTCTATGTGAATGGGTATTATGAGGCATCTTCATCTGTCAATACAGTTGCCATTTTCTTGCCAAAAAGCTGGCTGCCAAGATCGATGGGCAGGACAATCGTAGAGGTTTTTTCATTGGCAATATCCGAGAGTGTTTGTAAAGTACGTAGTTGTAAGGCTTGAGGTACTTCCGATAGAATTCGAGCTGCTTCAGAGAGTTGTTGAGCAGCTTGAACTTCACCTTGGGCATTAATCACTTTTGCACGACGTGAACGCTCAGCTTCTGCTTGTTTTGCAATGGCTCGAATCATGGTCTCATTAATATCAATATCTTTGATTTCAACATTGGTGACTTTAATGCCCCAAGCATCAGTTTGTTTATCAAGAATCGTTCGAATGGTCGTGTTCAAGCTGTCACGCTTTGCGAGCATTTCATCAAGTTCGTGCTCGCCTAATACGGAGCGCAGAGAGGTTTGAGCAAGTTGGCTGGTGGCTTGTAGAAAGTCTTCAACCTTTAGGATTGCAGGTTCGGGGTTTTCAACATAAAAATAAACCACTG
>JAAZZZ010000146.1 GCA_014238985.1 Gammaproteobacteria bacterium | reverse complement strand
GAAGTGGCAATTAGAAGATTTTGCTTTTCGTATTTTAGAGCCAGATGCGTATCAACAGATTGCTGCAGCAGTGAATGCGCGGCGCGATCAACGCCAAGCCCAGGTAGATGCCTTGCTCGAGCAGTTTGATCAGCTCTTGCAACCTCACGCGAGCCGTGTTCAGGTGACAGGGCGGGTCAAACATTTTCACAGTATTTATATGAAGATGGAACGTAAGAGACTTGATTTTGAAGGGTTATATGATACTTTGGCGTTGAGAGTGATTGTCTCTACACTCACAGAATGTTATGCGGTGTTGATTCAGAGTACTTTTACAGTGATTGAATCAGAATTTGATGATTACATTGCAGCCCCTAAATCTAATGGTTATCAATCCATTCATACTGCTTTGCGTACAAAGGGAGATTGGGTGGTTGAAGTGCAGATCAGAACACAGGCCATGCATGATTTTGCAGAAAGTGGCGTGGCTTCACATTGGCTCTATAAAGAAGGGGGCGGTGTTGATGTAGCCGATAAAGTCAATTGGTTAAATCAATTAATGGCGTGGCAATCGGAGTGGTCTGAGGATCAAGCTGGCATTCAATGTTTTCAGGATCGCGTGTTTGTGTTTACCCCTCAAGGTGATGTGAAAGATTTACCTTTAGGCGCAACAGCCCTGGATTTTGCTTACAGTGTGCATACAGAAGTCGGGCATCGTTGTCGAGGGGCTAAAGTGAATACAAAAATTGTAACGCTCAGCACACCTTTAAATAATGGAGACCGTGTGCAAATCATCACGGCACAACAGGCAGAACCGAGCCGAGATTGGTTGAACGCAGACCCAGCTGTGTTGTGTACACAAAGTGCTCGCAGTAAAGTTGTTCAATGGTTTCGTCGTCAAAATCATGATGCATTATTCGAACGGGGGCAGTTATTGCTGTCGCGTGCAATTAAAGGAAAAATTAATCCATCTAAACTGAAGCAGGTTGCACAAGCATTGGGGTATGACAATATCAATACTTTGATGTTTGGTTTGGCGCGTGGTGAGCTTACAGCCACAACTGTGGTGCGACGCTTACAGTCTGAAGCAGCGCATGAAGCCAAGCCTACAGAAATCTCCAATACAACAAGGCAGGTGGTTAAATCGCCAGGACGCTCAAAGGCTTTGGTGCCTGTGCAAGTAGAAGGTTTACGCGGTATGTTGGTGCATTTGGCCCAGTGTTGTTTTCCGCTGCCTGGAGAGCCGATTCTTGGGCGGGTCAGTCGTCACCGTGGTGTGATGGTGCATTGTCAAAATTGTGTCCAAATTTCAGACAGTGCAGGCCATGAAGATCGGTTATTATCGGTGACCTGGGAATCTGATTTAAAAGGGCTTGATTTTCCTGTAGTGCTTTTGGTTCAAGTAGAAGATGTGACCGTGGCCACGCAAAGCCTTCAACAGTGGCTTTCTAATCAAAAAATGCGTTGGACAGATTGGCACAGTTCACAAACGCACGCACATACAGCGGTGGGCTTGCGTGTGACGTTGCGTCTTGAGTCTACCAAGATGCTTCAACAGTGTTTGAAAGCTTTTCCAGCGTGTTCTGGAGTGGTGTCGGTGCATCGTTTAGGGCAGGGTTCATGTGCTGGGTGAAGCATTGAGGGCGCTTGATTCGATTTAAACAGCATCAAATATATGCGCGATGAATGTATTTTTCAACTTGACGTTTGGGCGCAGATTAATTGGTATTGATGCTTCAATGCAGGGTAATCAACTTTTCCAGTCATGAGGCGAGGCAGTGCTTCGATCACATGGTGTTCGCTTGGGCGGGTCAATGCGGTGCGTTGTGTTTCAATCCAAAATTGTATGAGTTGTTTCAATGAAGTGTCGTGTTTATTGCTGAACCAGACGAGGGTTTGGCCTTTACGTCCGCCATCGATGGCGAGTATTGCATGTTCGGCATTTGGAAAACACATTTCACAGGCCTGTTCGATTTCATGTAAGCTGATCCGCTCGCCTGCAATTTTAGCAAAGCGGCCTAAGCGGTCGATAATATAGACATAGCCGTCACTGTCTAAGGTGACCACATCACCGGTCGCATACGATGTAAGGTTTTCCTCCCAACGTGTCTGTTGATTAGGGTCTAGGCGTTTGCACATAACATTAGGACCTTCTACGGATAAATGTTGACCCGTACTGAGGCCTTCAATAGGCTCAAGGGTGTGCTGTATGCCCGGTAAAAAGCGGCCAACACTTTCGGTTCGATTTTGTTGAGGGGTGTTGAGACAGACGAGTGGGCTG
>JAAZZZ010000145.1 GCA_014238985.1 Gammaproteobacteria bacterium | reverse complement strand
GACGATATCAACGCACAATATCAATCATTACGTGAAGATATTAAGCAACGCCTGAAAAGTAAGAAAGAGCGATTGACCCGTGGAGACGAGCTGTCAGTAGGCGTGCTGAAAGTTGTTAAAGTGTCACTGGCCGTCAAGCGTCGTATGCAACCTGGGGACAAAATGGCCGGTCGGCACGGTAATAAAGGTGTTGTTTCAACGATTGTCCCTATTGAAGATATGCCTTTCTTGGAAGATGGCAGGTCTGTTGATATTGTGCTTAATCCATTGGGTGTGCCTTCTAGAATGAATGTAGGGCAGGTGCTTGAGACTCATTTAGGTTGGGCAGCCAAGGGTATTGGGTGGAAAATTGGGAAGATGCTCGATACTGGGAAGTCTGCCAGTACAATTCGCGCTTTTCTTCAAAAAGTTTATAACTTGTCAGAATGTTCTCCAATCAACTTAAAAAGCTACACCGACCAACAGTTGTTTGATTTAGCGAATGAATTAAGAGAGGGTTTGCCTGTTGCTTCCCCTGTATTTGATGGTGCGAATGAATCAGAAATTAAAGCTTTATTAGAATTAGCTGATTTATCAATTGATGGCCAGTCTAAATTATATGATGGCCGTACAGGGCGAGCATTTGATCGACCCATTACAGTTGGTTATATGTACATGCTTAAATTAAATCACTTGGTTGATGATAAAATGCATGCTCGCTCAACAGGCTCATATAGTTTGGTGACTCAACAACCGTTGGGGGGGAAAGCACAGTTTGGTGGTCAGCGGTTTGGTGAAATGGAAGTGTGGGCATTACAAGCCTATGGTGCAGCTTATACTCTACAAGAAATGTTGACGGTTAAATCAGATGATGTAGTGGGTCGTACCAAGCTGTATAAAAATATTGTTGATTCTCGTTTTAATATGGAACCCGGTATGCCAGAGTCATTTAATGTTTTAATTAAAGAGATTCAAGCGCTTTGTATTGATATTGCCATGAAAGATTAGAGGTAAGTGGTAATGTTTGATAGAGATTTATGGTGTGATTTAACGATGGAGAAGAACTTTGTCTAATGCAGTTTTTGGTTTATTAGCAAGTAAAAATACCCCTGAGTTTGGTGAAATTAAAATTGGAGTGATGTCGCCTGGTCGAATTATAGCAGACTCATATGGTGAGGTAACCTTACCTGAGACTTTTAATTATCGCACATTAAAACCGGAGCGAGGCGGGTTGTTTTGTGCCAAAATATTTGGGCCAATTAAAGATTATGAGTGTATTTGTGGAAAATACAAGCGTCTCAAACACCGTGGTGTTGTGTGTGAAAAATGTGGTGTTGAGGTGACGGTATCTCGTGTTAGGCGCGAGCGTATGGGGCATATTACCTTAGCTGCACCATGTGCACATATTTGGTTTTTAAAATCACTGCCTTCTCGTATTGGTATATTATTGGATATGCCACTGCGAGATATTGAACGGGTTTTATATTTCGAAGCTTATGTTGTCACGAATCCAGGCATGACCTTGCTGAAGAA
Organism: Gammaproteobacteria bacterium; assembly: GCA_014238985.1. Classification (GTDB taxonomy): domain Bacteria; phylum Pseudomonadota; class Gammaproteobacteria; order Comchoanobacterales; family Comchoanobacteraceae; genus UBA729. The sequence goes on along the minus strand of JAAZZZ010000145.1, from coordinate 768 downwards.
AGGGCAGCTTTTGTCAGAGGAGAGCTATTTAGATGCCATTGAAGAGCATGGAGAGGAATTTGATGCCTTGATGGGTGCAGAGGGCATATTGGCTTTGTTAAAAGAGTTGAATTTAGAAAAAGAACTTATGCAGGTTCAAGAAGATCTTAAAACTGTTTCTTCAGAAACACGTCAAGTAAAGTTGTCTAAACGTTTGTCAATGCTGCACGATTTCAAAAAGTCCAATAATCTTGCTGAGTGGATGATTTTGACAGTTTTGCCTGTATTACCCCCAGATTTAAGGCCATTGGTGCCTTTAGATGGTGGTCGGTTTGCAACTTCAGATTTAAATGATTTATATCGTCGGGTAATCAATCGAAATAATCGTTTGAAGCGATTACTTGAGCTTAATGCGCCTGAAATCATTGTACGTAATGAAAAGCGGATGCTACAAGAGGCAGTGGATGCCTTATTTGATAATGGTCGACGTGGACGTGTGATCACGGGGGCGAATCGGAGACCCTTAAAATCTTTAGCTGATATGATCAAAGGAAAGCAAGGGCGATTCCGTCAAAACTTATTAGGAAAGCGTGTTGATTACTCAGGTCGTTCTGTCATTGTGGTTGGGCCAACATTAAAATTGCATCAATGTGGTTTGCCTAAACGGATGGCTTTAGAATTATTCAAACCATTTTTATATGCTAGACTTAATAAATTAGGACTAGCTTCAACAATAAAACAAGCAAAAAAAATTGTAGAAAAAGAACGAAACGAGGTTTGGGACGCATT
>JAAZZZ010000144.1 GCA_014238985.1 Gammaproteobacteria bacterium | reverse complement strand
TTGTGGGTGTTTTGTCCCATGAAGCTTGTCCTTCAATTCCACCACTTAATTCAATATCTGGCCGCCATAATCCATGTCGAGGTGAACTGCCAAACGCTCTGCGTTGCTTTAATAGTTTAACATCTGGGCTCATAGAAGAATAACTGACCACTAAATCACTACCATCATATTTAGAACTCAATCCGACTGTTTGCGAGGTTGTGATCACATCGGCATAATATTGGGGTTTTGCTGAAGATCGATGCACAACGGATCGCGGTGTTTGCTTAAGTTGTGCCTTCAAATCAGAAACCTGAGCTTGTAAAGCATGAATACGTTGATCGAGCACGGTTAATTGCTGCTGTACAGACGGCGTCGCGCCATGCGCAACCGTCGCGACCCATATCAACGCACCGACTAAACACTTGATCAAATCATGCATCACTCAACCTCTCATATTATTTTCATTAAAGTAAGCTCTAAACTTATGCCTTCAGTCGATTTAAGACAATCGGCTGCTTCAACCATGTCGACATCACCATGACGTCATCTCCCTTTAATAACCCACTTACGTACTTGAGTGCAAGCACTGTATTTAAATAATGATATCGAGCCAATCGATAGTCACGCTGCGTTTGACTATAGGCTGTCAATGCCGACAACACATCCACTACAGTACGTGTGCCCACTAAATAAGCAGATTGATTGGCCGATAACGCTGCCTGTGATGAAATTAAAGCGCGATGACGTGCACGTATCGTTTGAATACCCGACAATAAACCCGTCAAATGACGCTGCGCATCTGCGCTCACCTGCCTCATAACCTGAAGAGCATAGGCTGTTGCCTGTTGATACTGTGCACTGGCTCGCTCCGTTTGTAATATCACACGACCGCCTTCTAATACTGGCAAGGAAACCCCTAAAGATGCAACAGCAGTGCGTGACTTCAGCTTTATAAATGTACTGCTGGTACTGTTATAAACGGGTTGCTGAACATCTGTGACAGACCCTGCCAACGTCACTCGAGGCAAATGCCCTGATTCAGCTGTAAGAATGCCTGTTTTTGCGGCTTGCTGAGCCATTTGTGCCGCTTTCAGTGTGTAATTATGTTCACGTGATTGTTTCACCCAAGGCGGTGCTGTACGCGGCACCGGAGGCACTAAAGGTAAGTGACGGCCCAACGCCATCAATCGGTCGTACTGCTGGCCTGTGAGCTGGGTGAGTGCTGCCCTTTCATCTTGTAATTGATAATATGCCACCAGCGTATCGGCCCGTGTGATATCGTACTTTGCCTTGGCATCGAGCACTGTCATACGCGTCACAACACCCGCGTTGAGTCGCTGTTTTGCCAAATGATACTGTTGTGCCATAGCCCGCTGCTCTGCTTTGAACACTTTGAGCTGCTCTGCCGCCATGATCACGTTGAAATATTGCTGAGCTGTTCGCAATAAAACAGACTGAGTAGCAGCTGCTAATGTTGCCCTTGCTTGACGCACTTCATATCCAGCGTGTACCAATGTATTCCACGCATGCGCATCAAAAATTGTCTGGCTGAGATTAATGGACCATTGACGTTGATCAAAATCATGATGGCCTGATATATCAGCTGAGCGCATGCGCACTCGATCTTGATTGAAATTCGCATTCATTGAAGGGAAAAACGCTGTTTGTGCTAAAGGTAATGTCTGTTGTTTGACTTGCCATTCAGCCCGTGCCGATCGATACACAGGGTCCTGCTTCAGCGCATCACGACATACGTCTACTAAATTTTCTGCCCATGCGATCGGAACACATAGTATCCACACTATCAAGACACCATGCCATCGCATGTACCGACCCCAACACAACCATTGAGACCATTATAGCGCGATGTTGTAGTGACGCAAGTGATATACTACCGTCGTAACTGTTTTTGCACATGCACCGTGCGTGCTTGAAAAAACTGTTTGCAAAATTTAGCTGCAGCGTTTGCATCAAAATCCTTACAACTGAAAATATCAATATACGCTGCCTGACTCTGATTCGAAAAATGTGCGCTGATACAAGATGTCTCAATGAGCTGAAACATTGAAAATCCAGCTACACGTGCATCTTGACCAAAATGCACAACATGACAGGGACCAAAAGCCTTCATCTGAATATGCTCAACCAATTGTTGAGAAAACAGCTTGATCTTATCAGCATCTCGAATAGAAGCTGCATCACAATCATAGCAGTCTATACAGACTGATTGGCCCCAAGGTTTTGGGGATTCCACACTTAAAGGCTCTATTTGCGCGTCCACTTCAAGCATGAGATGCTCCCTGTTGATCAGACTCAA
>JAAZZZ010000143.1 GCA_014238985.1 Gammaproteobacteria bacterium | reverse complement strand
CCTTTGCCAATGGACCTGGTGGATACATCAAGGCTCACTACTGACCCTCACAAGAAACCACATTCTCAACTATATTGATTTTGCATCTATGCCACCCCAATCATGGATATCAACACAATCCAGACCCAGATTTACTGATCAAAATGGCGTCAGAATACCACATCCTGAATGGCGTCCATTTTTAATCAGGCCCAAAAAAATTGATGTGAAAAAGGGACATCATCGAATCTCTTCCAAACAATATTTGATGAGTGATGCGACTTTAAAAGCCTTATTTGCAGGAATGAGTACTTTTTTTACATATTTACAACAAGAACAAGTCATTCAACATCACCCTGTTCAATCTATTCGACAAAAAAGTCGGTTTTTTAAAAAAACACAAGTCAAAAGAGTCTCTCGCACTCTGTCTACGCTCCAATGGCGCAGCATTATTGGCTGTACACAACAACATGCAGAACAGCAATCTGCTTTTGAAAGACATCTTTTTATTTTATCAATATTCTATTTGCTGGGCTTAAGAATTTCAGAATTAGTGCCAACGCATCGGCATGTCCCCATCATGGGTGATTTTTTTAAAGATCAACATGGATTATGGTGGTTCATCACCGTGGGAAAGGGTCATAAAGAACGAGAAATTGCAGTGCCTGATACCCTACTGACAGCACTCATCCGTTATCGAACCCACCTTGGACTTTCCTCGCGCTTGCCCACACGCGGTGAATCAACACCACTCCTGCCAAAAATAAAAGGACACGGCAGTATCGGCCTCCGACAATTACGAAAAATTGTACAAGAATGCTTTGATTTAGCTATTGAACATTTAGAAAATCAGCATAATATTGATTCAGCAGATGAATTGTCAGCGGCAACAACCCATTGGTTGCGCCATACTGCAATTTCAGTTGATGTGCAACATCGCCCCAGAGATCATGTGCGGGATGATGTGGGACATGAAACTATGAGCGTGACCGATTTATATGTTGATACTGAACGCAAAGCAAGGCATCGCTCAGCCCAAAATAAAACACTCCTTCCCACCGAAAACGCCTGATCACATTTAAAAGGAAACATATATGACCCAAGCTCAAATTCCACTCTACATTGCTGTGTCTTCTCGCGCACTGTTTAATATGGAAGAAGGTAATCAAATTTACGAAAAAAATGGCATTGATGCCTATGAACAATATCAATTAGCACATGAAAAAAAACCCTTACCTCAAGGTATGGCTTTTAATTTAGTGAGGAAATTGCTTGCGCTCAATACATTAGATGAGGTTTGTGTCTCTATTATGCTTATTTCTAGAAATAGTGCAGACACAGGTTTATGCATCCTTAATAGTATTGATCACTATCAACTCAATATTACACGTGCAAGCTTCACCAATGGTGCACCACCCTATCCTTATCTTAAAGCATTTAATGCACACTTATTTTTATCTGCTAATGAAGACGATGTGCGTCAATCACTTTACCATCAATGCCCCGCCGCCCGTATTCTACAAGCACAGATCAATCGAGATTTTCCAGATCAACTCAGAATTGCATTTGACGGTGATGCGGTTTTATTTTCCGATGATTCTGAGAAAATTTATCAACGATATGGCTTAACGGAATTTTCAAAAAATGAAAAAGAGCTTGCGCACACAGCTTTAAAATCAGGCCCATTTAAATTATTTTTAGATGCATTGTGTAAGATTCAAACATTAATGCCTCTTGATATCTGCCCTATTCGAACCGCATTGGTGACTGCCCGTTCAGCACCGGCACATGAACGTGTCATTTTGACCCTGCGAGAATGGGGCATTCGGTTAGATGAGGCGCTCTTTCTCGGTGGATTGGATAAGGGTGAATTTTTACGCGCATTTGGCGCAGACATTTTTTTTGATGACCAACCTAATCATTGTGATTCAGCACGACAACATGTTACAACTGGACATGTTCCTCATGGCATTATGAACGAAGATCTTACTTAGTGGCATAGATACCCGGCACCGTTTGAAGCACCTTTTTAATCCAACCAGGCCCTTGATAAATTAATCCAGTATAAAGTTGAACAACATCTGCACCTGCATCAAATCGAGCTTGGATAATCTCTTTAGACATTACACCACCCGATGAAAAGATAATTTTCTCAGGCAATAACTGTTGTTTAACTTGATGTAATATTTCATTAGAACGCTGCGTTAAAGGTGCTCCACTCAACCCGCCTACCTGAGATTTCCAATGTTCAGATAATTCAGCAGGACGATGAACTGTGGTATTGGTTACGATCACCCCTTCAATATCTGAATCATTAATTTCATGCACCA
>JAAZZZ010000142.1 GCA_014238985.1 Gammaproteobacteria bacterium | reverse complement strand
TATCAACATCAAGATGATGATGAAAGCAATGAGCCAATGTAAAACCTGTGTGACTGTGCCATAAGTTGTCTTCTGATCGCGCATCATGTGATGTCTTCCGTCAATCCATCAAATACAATTCAAACACTTCACTCACCACAATACATTATATGATCCGTATGCGAGACAAATCATTCACAATTAAGTGCACTAATAAAATGCAACCCAGGATCAACATGAGGCGAACACACAAAAGCTGCACACGCATTGAAACGGCTCGCCTTTGAAGGGCTTCAATACTATAAAACAACAGATGCCCACCATCTAGACCGGGGAAAGGCAGAAGGTTGAGGAGCCCCACATGTAAGCTTAATAAAGCGATAAACCCTAAAAATTGTGAGACACCTTGTCGAAAAAAGTCCTGCGCGGCTAGCACAATCATCATCGGGCCACCTAAATGTTTGAGTGAAATATTTCCAACCAATAATTGCCCCAAAATATGTACCACCAATTGACTGTATCTCATTGTTTGTGCACATCCAGCTTGAATGGCTTGCCATACAGGCAATTGATGCCAATGTTTTGATGACGCAGGCCAAAGTACTTTGGGCCCTGACATGCCAATAAATCCATAACGGCGAAGAAACTGCCACCGGGTTCTGGGTATTAAGTGTAATATTTTCTGTTGATTTTTCCGTTTCACTAACACCTTTAAAGATTTTTGAGGATGCGCTCGAATCAAACGATAGAATTGATCGAGCGTTTCAATGGACTGCGCATTCACCTTCAAAATGCGATCTCCGACCTTAAGGCCTGCTGTTTCAGCGACATCTCCAGACTTAAGTGCTGTCACCACAGGATCTGGGCTGGGCGGTTCCCACATCACAAAACCCAAGCGTTCTAAAAAGCCTACTTGTTGGTCTTGATGAACCCATACCTTAATACGTAATCGATGCTCAGAATGCTGCTGTGTTGAAGAAAGCACTTTCATTGAAATGATTGCAGGCTTTCCTAATTTCAATAAAAGTTCTACTTTTACAGCCTGCCAACTCTGTGTTTGCACACCATCTACCTCTAAAATGCGATCACCTGATTGTATGCCTGCTTGTGCTGCAATGGAGTGTGGCACGACTGAGCCCACACGTGGAATGATCTGTTCAATGCCCAGTGTCAACGTGATGCTGTAGAGCAATGCTGCAAATATCAAACTCGCAAAAGGCCCTGCCAATATTACAAAGACTCGTTTATATATGGCAAAAGTGTGGTATTGATCCTCAAACTGGGTATATCCACCAATTGGAATCCAGCGCAAAAAACACGGCACTGCCTGAAACCAAGGCAACTGACATATCGGTTTGCCAAATCCGATTGAGATCGATTGAACAGGCATTTTAAATAAACGCCCCATAGCATAATGACCTGCTTCATGGGCCCAAATTAAGATATTTAATCCAAGATAAAAAAACAAAAGCCCTAAATACATCAACTGCTCAATTTCATCCTTGATACATGATGAATCAAAACTCTAACAGGAGCCTCCCCTTCAAGTAAAGTAGCGATAGCATTCTCTTATAAAAACGTCTATGCCGCCTCTAAAGTAGAAAGATAGGGGCAAATGAATGGCAGCGTCACCGCCTAGATCTTAAGATAGGACAGAAACCTCATGAAAAGTCTCTAGAACTCGGGCTTAAACCCACCACCTTCCCTTGCTTGATGATGAAGATCGCCCTTTAATTCACTGGATCACTGAATCGAACCAGATGATATCTGCTATCCTGACCACATCACCAAACCTTTTCTATCGCTTTAATGATCATCAACATATCATTTGGCTAACATTAAAGCGGCTACTGACTTAAATAGCCTCTTCGTTATACTGCAAGTGTGGGTGAGCCTGCTTGACAGTTAAATCTGATAGCCTCACCCAATCAGCTTGAAGTAACAATTATGCTGCTGATTCCTTTCAGATATAAAAAAAACCCCCGATACAAACATATCGAGGGTTTTTTGGTATTAAAAGCCTGGCAGTGACCTACTTTCACATGGATAACTCCACACTATCATCGGCGTTAAACGTTTTCACTTCTGAGTTCGGAATGGGATCAGGTGGTTCCCGTTCACTATAGCCGCCAGACAAGCGGTGTGCCTGCCTTAAAGGATTATGATCTCTGTTTTAAGGTCAGGCTGCATTCAGTTTACAAAAGCAATAGCTGGTAGATTATTTAGGGTTACATGGTTAAGTCTCACGAGTCATTAGTACTGGTTAGCTCCATACATTACTGCACTTCCACATCCAGCCTATCAACGTTGTCGTCTTCAACGGCTCTTCAGTCTGGGTTGC
>JAAZZZ010000141.1 GCA_014238985.1 Gammaproteobacteria bacterium | reverse complement strand
CTGAAGTTTTAAGAAAGGCGGGGTATACAGATGCTGAATTGGAACAGGCAGGGGTTGATCCTAATAAACTTAAGGCGCTTAGATTATTAGATTCAGGTGCATCTGCAGCTGATTTGAAGCGAGCAGGGTATACCGTTGCACAGTTGTTAGCAGCTGGCGCTTCGCCTGAAGTTTTAAGAAAGGCGGGGTATACAGATGCTGAATTGGAACAGGCAGGGGTAGACCCTAACAAACTTAGAGCCCTTAAATTATTAGATTCAGGTGCATCTGCAGCTGATTTGAAGCGAGCAGGGTATACCGCCGCACAGTTGTTAGCAGCTGGAGCCTCACCTGAAGCTTTGAGAAAAGCAGGGTATACTGCAGCGCAATTATTGGCAGCTGGAGCCTCACCTGAAGCTCTGAGAAAGGCGGGGTATACAGATGCTGAATTAGAACAAGCAAGTATGAATGCACAGCTTGCTGGAGATATGCAAGCTCCAAAGGTGATTGAGTCAGAAGCTTCTCAGTTGGATCCAAACTTATTAAAGCAAATTCAAGAGACTTTAGCTGGAGACAGTACAGCAACGACAGAAAGCCAACAAATGCATGATTTAGCCAAAGAACAAGCACACATCGTAGATCAGCAACGCAAACAGCAAAATTTAGATGACAGGGCCGCAGCCATGTCTGGACAAGCAAGTGCTTTATTACAAGGCTGGTCGGTGACTCAGTCGCAACAAGTTCAATCTGCGCCGTTTTCTCCAGATGCAGCTACAAGGGCACAGATGTTAGGCCGAACTGGATCAAGTACGACGACTACAGCAGGATCAGAATCAGGGTCTGTGATTAAGGCAGGTACAATTATCTTCGGTGTAATGGATACAGCATTAAACAGTGATCAGCCGGGCCCTGTGCTTGCAACAATTGTTCAAGGCCCATTAAATGGATCTAAGTTGATTGGTAGTTTCTCTCGTACAGATGATCACATGTTGATCAGTTTTAGTCGAATCAGCATACCGGAAATAAAAAATAGTACAGGTATTTCAATTGTTGCAATTGATTCAAATACAGCACGTACAGCGCTTGCATCGAGTGTTGATCGTCATTATTTATTACGGTATGGCACGTTATTTGCCTCAAGTTTTCTTGAGGGGCTTTCTCAGGCAATTTCTTCTTCTGGTACAGAATTAACTGTGGGTTCTAGTGATGCCAGTGCTGGGAATGGTTGGAAAGTTGTTAAAGATAATTTAAGTCCAAGTGCAAAAGCATTGGTGGCCTTAGGGACAGTAGGTAATCGTTTTTCTTCAGTATTATCGCCACTGATTGCTACACCACCCACTGTACGTATTAATTCTGGTGATGGGATTGGATTGTTATTTATGTCAGACTTTACTGTGCCTACATCTTAACCCTCTCTTGATTGATAAGGAGTGATACATGTCAGATGATCGATTAGATGATGAAACTTATGATTTTCCACATGAAGAGGATAAAGAAAAATATAGTATGAGCCCATTTGGTGGAACAGAATCGATCAAAAGCTTATTTAAAAATAAACGTTTGATCATAACAGCGGGCGGTGTTTTAGGGTTTTATTTGATTGTTCAATTGATGATTGGGATCTTTGTTTCGAAAAAAGACACGACGGACCAAAAAGCAATGCTGACACCTGCAAAAGTTCAACCTCAAAGTGTTGTGGCAACACCTGTTAAGGTTGCTGAGATTAAACAACCTGATACTCAACTATTGAGCGCACAAGCAGAAATTGTGTCTCGTCATGCGAATATGTTAAGGCGTGTTGAGAATGAGATGAGCAATATTGTAGTTCAGCAGGCTCGGACGCAGCGTAATTTAGAGGATCTTGAGAAGAGTTATCGAACCAATATGGGTTGGGTTGGACAATATGTTCGTCAGCAACAAGCAAAAGAGCGTGCTCGATTGGCAGCAGCTCGAAAAGTGCCTAAAAAAGCCGCACCTGTTTATACTTATTACACGCGGGCAGCTATTCATGGTCGTGCGTGGTTAGTACAAAAAAACACTCACCATAATATCACCGTCAGTGTTGGAGATACCGTGCCATCGTATGGTCAGGTGATGGCAATTGATCCTGATTCAGGTCGTATTACGACCGCATCAAAACGGATGATTCGTTATTCTGAAGCTGATCGATAAATCAGATGCATAGATTTAAAATACACGCGTTGCTTGGGACTGTCTTTTTGGTAGGGACAGTCGTGGCTTTAGCGCAGGACTCAGCTGGACAAAGTGACCCGGGATTGTTCTCCAACATGTGGCATGCTTTGAATCATCCAGCAAGTTTTGCAAGTATATTTGAACATTTAGATACAAGTTTAAATAAAAT
>JAAZZZ010000140.1 GCA_014238985.1 Gammaproteobacteria bacterium | reverse complement strand
CAGTCCTGTATAAAGGGTAATGGGATTTGATCAATCTGTGCTGGATCTAAACGACACTGCCGTGCCCAAGACCGCCCATCACGTGCTAACTCATTAAAACTAGTCACACTCCACACGTGTACCGTCCAACCTTCATCTTCATGCAAACGCTGTGCTGCCTGACGCACTTCAGGCAAGATCGCCCCAGAACCCAATAAATTTAAATTTGCCTCACCTTCACCCAACACTTCAAGCAAATATATCCCACGTATAATACCTTCAGCGACCTCAGGTCGATCCGGCATGGGTAGATGTTCGATATTCTCATTCACCACCGTTAAATAATAAAACGCATCCATTTGCTCGACCAACAACTGTTTGAGTCCATGTTGAATAATCACCGCCAATTCATAACCAAAGGTGGGGTCATAACTTTTACAATTTGGAACAGTTGACGCCATCACATGGCTGTGTCCATCGGTATGCTGCAAGCCCTCTCCTGCTAACGTCGTTCGCCCAGAGGTTGCACCAATTAAAAACCCACGTGCTCGACTGTCTCCAGCCGCCCAAATCAGATCACCCACCCGTTGAAACCCAAACATTGAATAAAAGATGTAAAAAGGGACCATCGGAATCGAACTATGACTGTAAGCTGTTGCCGCGGCAATCCAAGAGGCCATCGCCCCAGCTTCATTAATACCTTCCTGTAAGAATTGACCGTCTTTCGCTTCTCGGTAATACATGACCTGATCACGGTCAACAGGCTCATACGTTTGTCCATGTGGATTATAAATGCCAATTTGTCGGAATAAACCTTCCATTCCAAATGTGCGCGATTCGTCCGGAGAGATCGGGATTACATGTGGCCCTAATGTCGGCGTTTTGAGCAACTGCGATAAGATACGTACAAATGCCATGGTCGATGAAATTTCACGTGCGCCACTGCCTTCTAATAAGGTCGAAAACGCGCTCAACTCAGGCACCGGCAATACAGAAACATCTGTGTGTCGTGCCGGTAAAGGCCCCCCTAATGCTTGACGACACGCTTTCAGGTATTGCACGGGAGGTGCTTGATCATCGGGTTCAATCAATGCACACGCTGCTGCCGCTTCGGCAGTCAGCGGTAAATCATAGTGTTGAGCGTAGGCCTGCAAATTGTCTTCAGACAACGATTTCACATTATGCGCTGTATTCATGCCTGCAGCGCCCGGCACACCATACCCTTTTGTAGTTTGAGCTAAAATCACCGTAGGATAAGCTTGATCCGTCACTGCAGCATGATAGGCCGTATAGACTTTTTGAGGATCATGTCCGCCCCATGATAATGCATCCAAATCTGTATCAGACCACCCATCAATCAATGCTTTCAATGCATCAGATTGGTTAAAAAACTCTTCACGCCAAACAGCTCCACGGCCTTTGGAAAAACGTTGAAATTGGCCATCAACACACTGGCCCAATGCCTGCGTCAACACCCCTTGTACATCTTTTTCAAACAAATCATCCCAAGCACTGCTAAACAGCACTTTAATCACACGCCACCCTGAAGCTTTGAAACGCGCTTCTAATTCCTGAACAATTTGACCATGACTGCGCACCAAACCATCGAGCCGTTGCAAATTACAATTGATCACAAAAATCAAATTATTGAGCTGCTCATAACTGGCAAACGATATGGCTGACAGTGTTTCCGGCTCATCCATTTCACCATCACCACAAAAAGCCCATACTTTACGCTGAGTATCTGGCATGAGTTCACGATGAATGGCATATTTCATCCAACGCGCTTGATACACTGCACACAATGGACCCAAGCCCATAGACACCGTTGGAAATTGCCAAAAATCCGGCATCAACCATGGATGCGGGTAAGAAGATACGCCCTGCCCACCCGTTTCACGACGAAAATGCTCAAGCTGTGTTTTCGTGAGCTGTCCTGTCAAGAATGCACGCGCATAAATACCTGGCGATGCATGCCCTTGCACATAGATACAATCTTCTAATTGATGGGCTGAACGTGCTTTGAAAAAATGATCAAACCCAATATCATACAACACAGCGCTGGAAGCATATGTTGAAATGTGCCCGCCCAAGCCTGAATGATGTTGAGCAGCGCCTGCCACCATCGCAATAGCATTCCACCGAACCCAATGGCTGGCTTGCATGGCAACCGCACCATGATCTGGAAACGGCACCTGTTCATTCGCAGCAAACGTATTACAATAAGGTGTTGTGACA
>JAAZZZ010000013.1 GCA_014238985.1 Gammaproteobacteria bacterium | reverse complement strand
TAATTCTCTTCCTCAATTGGATTGATTATCTCATATTGAGAAACCCCATGAGCAGACAATACGGGCCTACCCATATCATTCTGGTGCTCCAAAGGGGCGGCGGGCGTGCTGAGCCCCCCTAATGTCGACGCACTTTGCGCACTTGACTGCGGCTGCTGCTTAGCTGGAAGTCTCATAATTATCTCCTTACTGTCAATAATGATTCTATTATTAGCATTATAATTTTAATATGTAAAGTATTTTTGAGTAAAAAAATAATTTTAGTTAAAAAAACTAAATAATAATATTATTTATATGTTTATATATATAGAATATTGTTAATCAATATTTTATTATTTAGTGAAAATTCAAATCATGCGCACAAAACACACCCACCCCACCCACTTGCGCGCAGAACATGCTCAATCAATCCAATATTCAATTCACAAAAACGCATTGCAAAAGCAGCAATGATATATAAATATATTATCATTAAGGACAGTCTAAACAGAGGCGTTAGATCAGTTCTTCCCAAAAAAATCTGAAAACTTAAATCATCTACGCAGGGTACACGATGACCCAGTCAATTTTATGTTCTTGCCACTCGATCACTTCAATTTTCAACCCACCCAAGCGCACACTCACTGGAGAATCTGGAATGGTCTCTAAATACTCGATAATCAAACCATTCAAGGTATTCGGCCCTGTATCTGGCAATTGCCAACCAAAATTACGATTTAACTCACGAATATTTGCTTCACCACATACACGAAAACTGCCATCCGCTTGAGGCAATACATCCTGATGCGGCAAAGGCTGCTCTTGCATCACTTCTCCGATGATTTCATCTACAATATCCTCAAGCGACAGTAAACCCAATACGTCCCCATATTCATCCGTCACCAAGCCCATCCTATATTGCTGTTGACGAAATTGTTCTAATTGTTGCCCCACCAAAACACCCTCTGGAATAAAGTGGACAGGTTTCAACATCGCAATCAACTGCTGTTTATTGAACTGCCCTTCTAATACCGACTGGATAACTCGACGTACAGGCAACACACCCAGCGGCCGATTTAAGTCACCCTGAACAACCAACATATTCATTCGAAATGTTTTTTTCAGCAAAATTAACACTTCCGGCCAAGGTCGTGAGATGTCAATTGCATCAATTTGACCACGCGGCAACATGGCATCGTTCACCGTCATACGCTCTAAATCTAGCACACCAACCAACATGTGCTGATCTCGTCGTGACAACTGACTGGATTCCCCATCAATCATGCCCCGCAGCTCATCTCGACTCAGCCGCTCTTGTTGTCGCCCCTCTACACGTATTTGAAACAAGCCTAATACTCCATTAGCAACGCCATTGATCAGCCAAACAAAAGGATACATGACCTTTAACAAAGCAGATAAAACGCCTGCCACAGCATAGGAAACCCGCTCAGGATACAATGCAGCCACGGTTTTAGGCATCACCTCAGCAAAAACCAACACGACAAAGGTCAGCGTAATGGTTGAAATAACAATCCCTACAGCACCAAACAAGCGCACAGATAACATGGTCATCACAGCAGAGGCTAAAATATTTGCAAAGGTATTCCCAATTAAAATCACACCCAGCAATTGATCTGGACGTGACAATAGCCGCATCACACGCACAGAAGCTCGATGTTTTTTACGCGCTCGGTGCTGCAAACGATAACGATTAATTGCCATCATCCCTGTTTCAGAGCCCGAGAAAAATCCAGAACAAATAATGAGAATAACGACGACACACCACAAACTTAGTGTTGAAATTTCTATCAATGTTGCCACCCGGTGATCACCCCTAATCCACACACAACAACGGTTAAACAGCCTGTCACCCAAACAGCCCGAGACCCTTGCCACCCGAGAATACTTCTCAACAATAACACCAGCGTTAACGCACACCAAGCCCCCACCCCTAACCAGCTTTTCTCAAGGTGACTCACCACTTGTGATGCAACCAACGCCCCGCGTCCACCCAACATCAAACCAGACACCATTGTCTGTGTTAACCATGCCCACCCCAACCAAAGCCATTGTAAAAAATAGCGCTCTGAACGTTCTAATGAGGGCATCCCCACAGGCCAATGCACACGCCTTAAGTGCCGGATCTGCCACAACCAACACACCCCCACTAATACCCCAATGGCAAGCAATCCAGCCGCCAATCTCCCGATAAAAGCATGCTGCTCAGGGGTGAATACATGGGGCGTAATATGCATCAAACTGACGCTCATCACCAACAACGAAGCTGCAACTAAACGCTGAACAGCATGCAGAAATGTCCGATGAAACAAAAAGAAAATGACCATACTCAAACATACGAGACACCACAACCAAATGGGCAGATGTATGTCGCTGTATAAAATGCCGATGCAAACAGATAGGTGCAACATCCAAGCAACATACTGCCACAATCGCCCTTGATCACTTGCACTTGCAGCTAAATAGCATCCAGCAGCTGCAGTGGCACCTTGGGTGAGTATCAATGACATCATCGCCGCATCACTTATCCATCATGATACGTCATCATACCCGATGATCAATCCACGCGGAAGCCTTATCAATCATGAACCAATACAAAAAAAATGGATTTTGAAGCTGAAAAAACTTTAAAAAAAGGATATCTATTCGATCAAAAATGCATTACAAGATTGGAAAATTCTCTCAACTTTGCTATGGTATACTGGTTATTCTAAGCCACTGACGCATCCACAGGAATCCATCTCATGTTTAGCCAACTTTCAAATCGATTCACTGAAATTTTCAAACACCTATCTGGAAACAGCCAACTCAGTGAGAAAAATGTTCAATCTGCCGTCAAAGCTGTCCAACAAGCACTGATTGAAGCAGATGTTGCCATTGAGGTCATTGAACCCTTTATACAGAAAGTCCAAACACACGCCTTAGGTGCTAAAGTTGTAGGACAACTTAAACCTGAAGAAGTGTTTAAAAAAGCTGTTCATGATTGCCTGATTGAAGTCTTAAGCGAAGGCAGCGATGCAAGACTGAATTTAGCAACAAAACCCCCTGCGGTTATTTTAGTCTGTGGTTTGCAAGGTTCTGGGAAAACAACCACCTGCGCTAAATTGGCACACCATCTCAAACAGACACAATCCGTCATGCTCGTATCCACCGATGTCAACCGCCCTGCTGCCATCGAACAACTTAAAGTGCTCGCTGAACAAATACACGTTGAATGCTTCCCCAGCCAATCACATTTAACACCCACTGACCTTGCAACCCAAGCCCTCAAAGCTGCTGATCAAGCCTCTGTGGATGTTTTAATTGTTGACACTGCAGGCCGATTACATATTGATGATGCCTTAATGGATGAAGTCAAAACGTTGCATCAACAGCTCAATCCAATCGAAACACTCTTTGTGATGGACAGCATGACGGGGCAAGATGCCGCACGATCTGCTGCAGCATTTAAACAATATCTGCCACTGACTGGAACGATTGTAACCAAAGTTGACGGCGACAGTCGCGGCGGTGCAGCACTGTCTGCTCGAATGATCACACAGGTCCCCATTAAATTCATGGGCATCAGCGAACGCATCGAAAATGGTTTACAACCCTTTGATGCTGCACGTACTGCATCACAAATTCTTGATATGGGCGATATTGTAGGTTTAGTTGAAACAGTAGAACGCAACGTTGATGCAGATTCTGCAAAAAAAATGGCTCAAAAAATGAACCGAGGCATCTTTACCCTTGATGATTTCAACCAACAGATTGGACAAATGCAAAAAATGGGCGGCATACATGCATTGGTCAGCAAAATGCCAGGCGCTCAACAGATGTCACAACAATTAGCCAACACTCAGCCCGATCAAACATTAAAACAAACCCAAGCCATCATTCAATCGATGACACGACAAGAAAAACAATATGCCGATCTCATCAAGGGCAGTCGAAAACGGCGTATTGCAAACGGTTCTGGCACTGATGTTCCTGCAGTGAATCGTGTGTTAAAACAATTCAAACAGATGCAAAAGATGATGAAAAAGTTCAAAGGCGGACAACTCAAAAAAATGTTGGCTCAGTTTCAATCCCCTGAACAGGGAAACTAGAACAATCAGCCCCATACAGCTGTGATCGAACAAAATCAAAACATTAAATCAAATATGTATAAAAAAACTTTCATATTCAATATAAATCACGTATGATCTCCAGCTGGCATTGGCCAATAGATTCAAATAACTGACCTTAAATAAGGAACTAAAACCATGGTAGTGATACGGTTATCATTGAGAGCACAGCCTAAAAATCGGCCCTATTATCAAATTTTGGTCGCGGACCAACGCTTTTCTCCTAAAAAACGTTACATCGAACGTGTCGGAGGCTTTAATCCTTTGAGCAAAGATGCAAATGCTTTATCACTTGATCTAGAGCGGATTGAATATTGGATTGCTCAAGGCGCGCATCTCACCCCTCGATTGAAACAGCTCATCAAATGCTATCGAAAGCAACACCAAGCAGCGTAAATGATAGGTTCATGACCATGCGATCACATCACATGTTTTTTACCTATCATGTCTCAGCCCTCTGAGCTTTCAAATGTCCGATACACCCCCCTCATCCTTATGTGACGCACATTTAATCGTGATGGCAAAAGTCGGAAAACCTTATGGACTGAAAGGCCATAACACGCTACAAGTCTATACAGAAACACCCGAAGCACTGTCTAAACATACAAACTGGTTTTCACGCACAAACGACACCCCCTGGCAACCTATTATATTTCATCATGTCCGCGTCCATGGTCAAAAATTAATTGCCCAATTAAATCAAGCTTCAACACCCGATGCAGCTGCACAACTGACAGGCACGTTGATTGGCGTACTCAAAACTGATTTACCCACTCTTGAAGCAGAACACTATTATCATCATCAATTATACGCATTGAGCGTCATCAATGCGCAAGGCGAAGTGCTCGGCACGCTCAATCACATTTGGTCAAATGGTGCGCATGATGTATTTGAAGTTAAAGGTGAGAAAACACGCATTTTACCGTATATTAAATCCGTAGTGAAATCCGTTGATTTACAAGAAAAAGTGATGCACGTGGATTGGCCCTATGACTTCTAAATCCACTTTTAAAATAGCCGTAATCACGTTGTTTCCAGAAATGTTTACTGCACTCAATTTTGGCGTCGTCGGACGTGCGCTCAAACAAGGCATCAGTGAATTAACGTATTTGAATCCTCGTGATGAAGCGACACGCAATCATGGTTATATTGACGACACACCCTACGGTGGCGGCCCTGGAATGATCATGCAGGCAGCGCCCTTACTCGCCTGTATACGCAAAGCAGATAAAATATTTCCACACGCTTATCGCATTCTACTCACCCCCACAGGACAACCCATGACACACGAGCATGTCAAAACCCTCAGTCAACATCGCGAACTCATCATGGTCTGTGGCCGTTATGAAGGCATCGATCAACGCTTTACTGATCTTGCACACATTGATTTAGAATTATCAATTGGCGACTTTGTGCTCAGCGGGGGTGAAATTGCTGCAATGGCTTTAATTGACGCCTGTATTCGACAACAACCCCACGCACTGGGTGATGCACAATCCGCACATCAAGACTCATTTTGCGAAGGCTTGCTTGAAGCACCACAGTATACTCGGCCAAAAATACTTGAAAATAAAACCGTACCTAGTATACTGCTATCCGGAAACCACGCGGCAATACGCCAATGGCGGCGTAAGCAAGCACTGGGCCGAACTTGGCAATATCGTCTAGATTTATTGAGCCGTCTTAAGCTCAGTTCAACAGATCAAGCGCTGCTGTCAGATTATCAAAGCGAATTAAATCAAGGTGAAGAGCATGAGTGAGTGTATGAAAAAAATCAATGAATCAATGATTGGAGGCATCACACACCCCGCTTTTCGAGCTGGCGACACCCTCACCGTCAATGTTAAAATCAAAGAAGGCTCACGTGAACGACTACAAGCATTTGAAGGCGTGGTGCTTGCCAAGCGCAATCGAGGCATTAACAGCAGCTTCACTGTCCGAAAAATCTCTTCTGGTGAAGGTGTAGAACGTGTCTTTCCTCTATACAGCCCTATGATTGAATCAATCAAAGTCAAGCGACTGGGTCGTGTTAACCGCGCCAAACTTTATTATTTACGCGCATTAAGCGGAAAAGCTGCGCGTATCAAGGAGCGTTTGATTGTCAAATCCACTACAACTCGCAAGAATCCTAAACAACCTTCAAAAGAGGCATCTAAAGACTGAATCCACACTCAACACTGAATTAGCAAAGGATCGCTATGGTTTTACCAAATAATTCAGCAATTAACCCCATTGCTAATCCTTGGTATTTGTTTTCAAAACCCATTAAAAGTGTGTTTTTATTACAACTGTTTTCCATTGTTTCATTCAGCACCATACTGTACACACTGGGCATCTATTTGGTCGACCATTATAATATACCCGAAATCAAAGCGTCCCAAATCGTAGCCAGTTATGCAGCGCTTAACTTTGCAGTACACTGGCTGTCTGGTTATTTAGGCGACCGTTGGATCAATCAACGCACACTACTCTTCATGGGTTTGATGTGCCAAATACTCGGCTGCCTCATCATTACATGCACGACGAGCAGTACTCAACTGTCTACTGCCGCTGATTTTCAACTCACATTATTGGGGTTCGCCACCCAATTATGCGGAAACGGTTTGTGTATCACCTGTATCAACTGTCTCTTAAATCAACAAATAGGTAACTCTTCCGATATCAGCTTTAGAGAAAGCGTCTTCTTGTGGAATTATAGTGCGATGAACATCGGATTTTTCATTGGTTTATCTGTTGCCGGATACTATCAACTGACCAATCAGTATTCGACCATGTTTTTCATCAGCGCAATATCTAGCTCAATCGCTTTAATTATTTTAATGAAAAACTGGAAATATTTTGTCCCAGAAACCCTGAAAACATTTTCTCTAGGCTGGCGTATCATGACACTGCCCATCTTCTTAATTGCACTGGCTCATGCGGGATTAAGTCATGCAATTTTGAGCAATCACATGATTTTATCCTTTGTGGCGCTTGCATTTGGCTACTTTATTTTTCACTTGATCAATAACAGTCAATCGAATAAAAACTTACTTCTTTTTTTGCTGCTCGCACTGAGTGCATTGGTGTTTTGGACACTCTACCAAATCACCCCGATCACACTCATCTTTTTTATTAAAAATCATGTACACAGACATTTTTTGGGCTGGAAGATAGCCCCTCAATGGTTCGAAAATATTAACACACTTACAATTGTCCTTGGAGGACCTCTATTGGCTTTTGCATTGAGACGCTGGAGACTCGCAAAAACCATATTCAGTCTACCTTTGAAATTTTCATGCGCATTGGCATTGATCAGTTTAGGCCTATTAGTGTTATTAATCGGCATTCAATTAACACCCGATAAAGAAGCGGTTTCTGCCATTTGGGTCGTCATTAAAACAATTCTTGAAAGTTTAGGCGAACTGATATTGTCGCCCATTGGTGTGGCAATGGTTGCTGTTTTAGTCCCTAAACACTGGCAAGGCATTGCCATGGGCAGTTGGCTGATGCTCACAGGCGCTGCATCTGCATTAGCGGGAGAACTGACTCGATTATCTAATATCGATCACCTCTTACAGCTCAGTAACAACCTGCCGTATTATATGCACACTTTATTTTTAGCAGCGAGCATTGGGATCACATGTAGTTTTGCCTTATTATTATCCAGCCCTGAACTTGATCCCACCATAGAATAACCACAACACAATCACTGTATTGAAGCTTAAATTTAGCGTGATTAAGCTATATCCATGCAAACATGGCAATCTTTTAAAGCCACTACAATGGGGTTTACAAGCTGCATGTAGGCAGGCCATCACAAGGCAAAAATAAGTGAAAAATATGAGTTTATTGAGCATAAATGAGTGTTTTGAACGCATTTTTAACGCAGGAAGGGCCACCTACATGCAGCTTGCAACAGCACCTCGATGGCAACGTTGCTTGCTCTGTCACCAAACCGCCTGGTTACCTCACTGTGTGTGCCGGCTCTGTTTGCAACAATTGAAAACCCTACCCCCGCCCTGTTGCACCTTATGTGCACACCCATTACCTCAAGACAGCACTGTGACACATTGTGGCGCATGTATATTGAATCCACCCAGCTTTGATTCAACCATTGCACTATTTGAGTACTGTAACTTAATGAAAAAAATTGTAAATCAAATGAAATTTGAAGGACATTGTTCTGTCGCATATTTTCTGGGCGAGCAGCTGGCATTGCACATTCAACATCAATGTCAATCTGATTGGGCATACATCATGCCTGTTCCGCTTCATACCAGCCGATGGCGCACAAGGGGCTTCAACCAAGCCCATTTGATCGCTCATGCGCTTTCAAAAAGACTCAATATTCCAGTCAACACAAACTGTGCTATCAAAATTAAAAAAACTGCAGCCCTCAGTCGCCACACAAAGAACATGCGCTATCAATACATTCGTTCTGCTTTTAAAGTGATTCAACGTCCTGCACAGCATGTAGCCATTGTGGATGATTTAATGACCACAGGCGCCACGGCACATACACTCGCTCAAGCGCTTAAAAGTGCAGGGGCACATCGTGTGGATGTGCTCACACCTATACGTGTCCTCAACATGGTGTCATAAATGACACGTTTGAGGACCTGTTTTAACCTGAAGATTTCTCAGAAAATCTAACCTTTTTTCTTCTTAGCAGGGGGTAAATCAGTTGCTGTGCCCTCAATCACTTCAGCAGCCATCATAATCGATTCAGACAATGTTGGGTGTGGATGAATGGTCAAAGCCACATCCTCAACATCAGCACCCATTTCAATGGCCAAAGCAATTTCACCGATCAGATCTCCAGCATGTACACCCACAATACCACCCCCTAAAATTGTACCTGTTTTAGGATCTGATAAAAGCTGAGTCATGCCCTCTGAGCGCCCGATCGACAAGGCGCGCCCACTGGCAGCCCAAGGAAACATACCTTTTTCATAAGGGATATTTTGAGCAACGGCGTCCGTTTCAGTTAATCCAACCCAAGCCACTTCAGGATCAGTATAGGCCACAGAAGGAATACAACGTGCATCAAAATGAAGGTCTTTGCCTGTTGAAATTTCAGCTGCTAACCGACCTTCTGGCACCGCTTTATGCGCCAACATGGGTTGGCCTACCACATCACCAATGGCAAAAATATGTTGAACGTTGGTCCGCTGTTGATCGTCGACGGGTATAAACCCTTGATCATCGACCTTGACACCTGCAGCTTCAGCACCGATATGTGCCCCATTGGGTACACGCCCGACCGATTCAAGCAATTGATCCACCACCACAGTGTGCTCAACGTCATCGTGCCCAACATACGTCACCTGTAATCCTGATTTTTTCGCCTCAACAGCCGTCACTTTAGTCGAGGTCAACACCTTAATGCCCCGTGCTTGCATCATTTTTGCACACGGTTTAACCAATGCTTGATCCACGCCAGGCATCAATTGATCACACAATTCAACCACCGTGACTTCCGACCCTAAAGCACGATAAATAGTGGCCATCTCACAGCCAATAATCCCTCCACCCAAAACCAATAAATGGCCATCAATACGGTTCAATTCAAGTGCAGAGGTTGAATCTAAAATTCTGGGATCATCTGGCAAAAATGGCAATTTAATGGAGGATGAACCCACTGCAATGATCGCTTGCTTAAATGTGATCTGTTGTTGCGTTTTTTGAGCGTTCACTTCCAGCATATTCGGTGAAGTAAAGCGCCCAACACCCTGAACAACCTTAACTTTACGCATTTTAGCCATGCCTGCTAAACCCGTGGTTAATTGATCAATGACTGTGTTTTTCCAAGCCTTTAATGCCTTTGCATCGGGTTTGAATGATGAAAACCCAAGACCGCGTTCGGCCATCTCATCACAACTGTTGGCTAATTCAGCAATATGCAGTAATGCCTTAGAAGGTATACACCCCACATTCAAACACACCCCGCCTAAGGTTTCATGGCGTTCAACCAACGCCACCGACAGGCCTAAATCTGCTGCACGAAATGCTGCAGAATAGCCACCTGGGCCACTCCCTAACACCACTAAATCCACCGACAAATCTTTGCTCATCATTATGCTCCTGTTGTATCGCTCACATTTGGCCACCATTCATCCGCATGTTCATGCGCCTGCGCCAACCGTTGCGCTAAATCGACTGTAAATCGCACACCCTCAGCACCATCAATCGCACGATGATCATACGACAATGACAAGGGCAACATCAAACGCGGCACCCATTGATCATCTTGATAAACGGGTTGTAACTGTGTTTTTGAAAGCCCTAAAATCGCCACATCTGGCGCATTCACAATGGGTGTAAAGGCCATACCACCAATCCCACCTAAACTGGACACTGTAAAACTGCTGCCTTTCATTTGATCTGAAGCCAATCCCTGAG
>JAAZZZ010000139.1 GCA_014238985.1 Gammaproteobacteria bacterium | reverse complement strand
CAGAGGCCGACAACGTTTGGTACGAACGTGCTGCGGCGATATGTGGGGCAATGGCGGGTTCAAAACACCAAGGGTTGAGGGTGTTGTGTGGAAGGTCTTTTGCATTCTCAGCCATTAAAGCCAAAGTGTCTGAGTTATGGAGTTGGCCGTCGCACCCTGAGCTGATCGGTTTAAAGCCAATGCTCGGACAGTGTGCTTGATTCAGCGCAGACAACAATGCGCACATGATGGTCGTTTTGCCTGCATCGGTATCAGTGGCTGTGAGCCAAAACCGTTTCGGGTTGTGTGGCATGTAAGGCCTCCAGCAATTGATCTAAATGTGTTTCGGTGTGTAAGGCTGAGAGTGTGATGCGCAGACCGGCTTGATGTTGAGGTACAGAGGGCGTACGGACCGGGTGTGTCCAAATGCCATGTTCTTTGAGGTCTTTCGCCCATTGTAATGCAGTGTGTGAGGCACCCGTTGGGGCATGAATGATGGGTGTTTCTGAGACCTTGATGTTGAGGCCCAAGGGCACAGCATGTCTGCGTATGTATTGAAGATTATGGTGTAGGGTTGCGTTGAGTTCTGGATGATTTTGAATACAGCGTAAGCTGGCAAGCGTGGCCGCTGCAATGGCAGGTGGTGGGGCGGTGGTGAAGGCCAGGCTTCGAGCATGTTGTTCAATGGTGTCGATGATGCTTTGACTGCCACAGATGGCGGCACCAGAGGTGCCAAATGCTTTGCCGAATGTGATGATGTGTGCAGTGACAGCTGAAGGTGAGCACTGTGTGTGTGCCAAGGTGCCTTGTCCTTGAGGGCCTAATACACCGATGCCATGTGCATCATCTACGATCAGCCCTACGGCATCTGGTTGTGCCAGTTCGCTCAGTGCCTGCAGCGGCGCAATGGCGCCAGACATGCTGAAGACTGTATCTGTAATCAACCAGCGTTTTGAGGCCTGACAGGCTTGAAGTTGTGTCTTGAGTTGATCCAGTTTAGTGCGTTGATATCGAGTGTGTTGGCATTGAGTGAGGCGTACGGCATCAATCAATGAAGCATGGTTTTCTCGATCATGAAAAATCCAATCATGTCGATGAGCTAAGGCCTGTAACACGCCTAAATTAGCCATATAGCCCGATGAAAATAAAGCGACTTTTTCATGACCTAACCACGTGGCCAGCGCTTGTGCTAAGTCATGGTGTGCTTCTGTATAACCACACACCCATTGAGAGCCGGTGGCGCCAACACCAAAATCATCGATCCCTTGATGACAGGCCGCTTGTGTTTCAGGATGTTGACTAAGCCCCAAGTAATCGTTACTGCAAAAATTGAGATAGGTTTGATCATCCACTGTCATCCATGGGGCCGTCGACGCTGTACGCGCATGAATAGGGCGGTATTGATCTGAGGTGAATTTAGACTGTGGCATGTTGTGCATCTTGAGTGGTGGTATTGAGGCCGAGTGTTTTAAACAGGGCACGGTCTTTTTGAGTGTGATTGTTTTCTGTGGTCAGCAAAGTGTCGCCGTAAAAAATAGAGTTTGCGCCAGCAAAAAAGCACAACGCCTGCATTTCATCGCTCATATGTTGTCGACCAGCAGACAAGCGCACCCTGCTGTTGGGCATGATAATCCGTGCCACAGCAATTGTGCGTACAAATTCAATGGGATCAAGGTCTGGTGTATCGGCCAATGGCGTACCAGGCACACGTACGAGTTGATTGATGGGCACACTCTGTGGGACAGGGTCAAGCTGATTCAGTGTGTATAAAAAATTGATTCGATCTGTACGAGACTCGCCCATGCCGACGATGCCACCACAACAGGTGTTGAGCCCAGCAGCATCCACTACTTTGAGTGTATCCAGGCGTTCTTGATAGGTGCGTGTGGTGATAATTTTTTCGTAATATTCAGGGCTCGTGTCAAGGTTGTGGTTGTAGTAATCCAGCCCAGCAGCTTTCAGCATGTCGGCCTGTTCTTCTGAAAGCATGCCTAAGGTGAGACAGGTTTCCAGGCCCAGCGCTTTGACGGCCTTGACATGGTCCATCACCTTTTGAAACTGGGTGCGTGTTGGGGGGCTACGCCAGGCAGCACCCATACAAAAACGAGTAGCGCCTTCTGCTTGAGCTTGTTTGGCAGCTGCCACGACTTGATCGGTGTCCATGAGTTTTTCACGTTCTAATGTGCTGGCATGGTGTACGCTTTGTGGGCAGTAAGCGCAGTCTTCAGGGCAGGCGCCCGTTTTAATGCTGAGCAACGCAGATTGTTGCACTTCATTGGGATTGAAGTGTTGACGGTGGGTTTGATGCGCTTGAAAGAGCAGGTCATTAAAAGGGCGTTCAAATAAAGCTTGAATTGAGGCTT
>JAAZZZ010000138.1 GCA_014238985.1 Gammaproteobacteria bacterium | reverse complement strand
ATCACATCACGAATTGAATCTGCGCCCACCATCAACATGATCAATCGATCTAATCCTAAGGCCAAACCACCATGTGGCGGCGCGCCATAACGTAACCCCTCAAGCAAATGGCCAAACGCTGTCTCAGCACGCTCAACATCAATGCCCAACGCTTTGAACACAGCTATTTGCATTTCAAGCTGGTGAATACGTATTGATCCTCCACCAATTTCATGACCATTTAAAACAATATCGTATGCACGCGATATACTGTGTGCAGTATCGTCAAGAAATGCTGCAGCAGATGTCGCTTGAGGTGCTGTAAAAGGATGATGTTGTGGTGACAATGTTGTGGGATGACCCTGTGCATCATATTCAACTTCGAACATTGGAAATGATTCAACCCAAACGGGGCACCATGCGGCTTTGTCAATCAAATCAAGGTCTTGACCAAGCTGGTCTCTCAAAGCAGATAAAGCTGCAGACACCACAGGTGCAGGACCTGCACCAAAAAATAATAAATCACCTGACGCGGCTTCTACACGCGCTAACAGCTCATGTAACATGGCCTCAGGTAAAAATTTAATGATGGGTGATTGCAGTCCATCAATGCCCTGATCCAAAGCATTGACCTTGATATAAGCCAACCCTTTTGCACCATACACCCCCACCAATTCTGTATAACGGTCAATCTCTTTTCGAGAGATGTGTGTGGCCCCTCCGGGCACACGCAATACCGTCACACGATGCCGTGGTTGATTGGCAGGCTTAGCAAAAACTTCAAAATCAACCGACGTACATAAGTCATCCACATCGACCAATACCAAAGGATTTCTGAGATCTGGCCGATCACAGCCATAACGTGACATGGCCGTTGCATAATCCATGCTGGGGAAAGGATCAGGCAAATCAACCGATAAGACTTCTGAAAATACTGTACGTAATAAGGTTTCTGTATGTGATTTAACCGTAGCTTCATCCACAAAAGCCATCTCTATATCAATCTGTGTGAATTCTGGTTGACGGTCTGCACGTAAATCTTCATCACGAAAACAACGTACGACCTGATAATATTTATCGACTGCTGACATCATCAACAGCTGTTTGAAAATTTGTGGAGATTGTGGCAATGCAAAAAAATGTCCTGCATGTGTCCGAGATGGCACAAGATAATCTCGCGCACCTTCTGGCGTTGAACAGGTTAAAATCGGTGTTTCAACCTCCAAAAAACCTTTTGAATCTAAAAATTTTCTCATCACTGAAATCACTTTTGCACGCACCTTAAGACGATGTTGCATAGCGTGTCCACGTAAATCTAAGAATCGATGCTTTAAGCGAACTTCTTCACTCACTGTTGTATGATGATCGTGTACTGTAAATGGTAATGGCTCAGCAAGATTATGAATCGTAATGGCTGTGGCAATACACTCAATCTCACCTGTCGACAACACTCCATTGACCGTCCCCTCAGGCCGAGGCTGTACTGTCCCAGTCACAGTCACAGATGACTCTGCACGCACCTGATCTGCAATGCTAAATGCTTCAGTTTGCTCTGGCTGAAATACCACCTGACATAAGCCAGTTGCATCATAACAGTCTAAAAAAATCACACCCCCATGATCTCGCCGGCGCATCACCCAACCTGATAACGTCACCGTTTGACCTGCCTCTGTGATAGAGGGTTGTCCGCAATCATGCGTTCGCATATGATCTGCCTCCCAATGATACTTTAATGTGTACGCTTAATTTCGATCATAGACAATTCTATACATAGCTTCAATTGCATCTTAAGTCTCAATACTTTCAGCATGCGTTTGATTCGGTAGAACTGTTCCTAATGAAACTACATATTTCAGTGCTTCTTCAACACCCATAGACAAAACCTGTACGGTATTTTCTGGCACCAATAATAAGAACCCAGAAGTTGGGTTAGGCGTTGTGGGTACAAACACAGTTAAAAGCACTTCCCCAGTCGCTTGATCCACTTGTTTTAAACCTCGATTAGTTTTAAATGCAATACTCCAAATTCCTTTACGCGGATATTCAATGAGCAACACTTGACGAAATGATTCTCCTTTCGAGGACAGTACAACCGATAAAGCCTGTTTAACTGCATTATAAATAGAACGCACCAGTGGAATACGTTCTAATACTGCCTCAGACAATCGCAACACATGCCGCCCTATAAAGTTCGCACCTAAAACACCTGTTAGCCAAATGATAAAACACACAAAAATAATCGATATTCCAGGAATATGAAGCCCTAACCAAGTCGCAGGTTGATACTGTAAAGGCACTGCAGACCAAGCCTGATCAAAAAGCTCAAATAAAACTTTAATCACCATGACAGTTACCCAAATCGGTAACCAAATTAAAATCCCTGCAACAAAATAACG